>VGJJ01000007.1 GCA_016867455.1 Candidatus Iainarchaeum sp.
TGCGCGACGTGACTTGTTTGTATGCGTCAAAATTATTTCGGTACCCGCGTTGAGCGGCGGGTTCATCTCCCGTGTATGCCGGCGGAGCGGGGTGGTGTATTCCTTTGGGGCAGTACACGCATGTTCCGTGCGGGCACAGGTGGGGTTTTACCATGGCCGCAAGCACGGCTACTCCGGAGATGTTTCTCACGGGCTTAATCATGAATAGTTTGCGTTGTTCGGGCGTGAGTTTTCCTTTAATGAGCGGTAGCAAATCCGGATTCGTTGGAAGATGGTTGATGTTTAACCCATCCGCGAGTTCTCGTTTGCGCGAATCCAGTTGGTGTTTCGTGCGAATGCTTCCTTTCTTCAATTCCTCATACACGCGTGCGGCAAGCGTTGAGAGTGCAGGTGTTTTCGTACTCATTCTTATTTTCGGAGAGGAAGCCATTATAATGCTCGTCCCGTCTTTCGTGAAAAATGAGGGTGTTTTGTTAGAGCAAGAAGCTCACGAATGCGTTGGCTAAATAGTTGGCCACTAATGATATGGTGAAGAAGGGGAAGCCATACAGTCCTGCCCCATACCTGTCTTTCAGCGTGGGGTTGGCCACAATAGTCCCCTTGAGATTGCTGATGGTTTCACTGTTTTCTTTTGTGATGCGTATGTCAAATGTCTTCGGTCCGGCGAAGCGCGGCGTCACGTTAAGTGATACTTCCTTGAACGAATGCGGGGTCATGTTTACGATTTGTGATTTTGCCCAGATTTGAGGGAGTGCGGGGATGACTTCTATTTTGGTGGATGCGCTTGAGTCATTTACTAATAACACGGTGAACGTGGAGGGTTCATTTACTCCTCCGGAGAGTTGGTTGGCGATTAGGCTTGCGTTCACGAGATTTTTTTGAACCGTTACGCGTAAAATGTATGTTTCATTGAGTAATTCATCATTGTTTCCAATCATTTCCAGTGGAAAATCATACACTCCTTCTGGAGTAAGGAGGTTGGTTTGGATTTTGGTGATGAGGGAATCCGTTCCCACTCCCGAATCCTGCGTGATAAATCCTTCTTCGTTGTGCGTGTTTTGGATGCGTGCTTGCGTCCAATCCACGTTTTTTCCATATCCTGAGTTTTTGTTGAAAATGATTTCTACGCTTTCTCCGGGCATTATTCTTCCCGCGTCTACTGTTTCGCGTGGTTTAGCCTTTTGCACCACGGGATCAACCAGGTAGGCGTCTCCCCACACGAGCGTGGAGAGACATAGGAGGGCGATTCCCAAAAGGATGGTGTTGGATGTGGCTTTCATGCGTTATGGACGTCGTTTTGAATTATAAATGATGGGTATTTTTCCTTGTTCGCGTCACATGTCCTTGTTCACGTATTCTAATACGGATGCTGGGTCGAAGTAGTATTGTTGGATGATTTTTTCCACTTTTTCATTCTCCAAGACGTTATGTTTGAGCATCCATCGGAGTATTTGTTCTCTCACATTAATTTCTTGTTGAATGTGTTGTTTGTTTTTTCCGGAAACGTCAGCCATGACTTGCATTAAATGAGAGGGGGTGTCCGTGCGCATAATTAAATCCGTTTCCGGGTTGCGTTCGTATATGTTGGATAGCAGCACGTTCGTGTCGATGTGGGATACTTCCGCTAACTGCATGACTCGTCGTTTCATTCCTTCTTTGTAATCTTGTACTTTCTGCAACACAATCACCATGTTGAGCAAGTGTACTAGGTTTTGAGGCACGTTCATGGGCTCTGTTGAGAGTCGCACGAGCATTTCCCTTGCTGAGTTGGAGTGGAGTGTTCCTAAGCATCCTTGGTGTCCCGTGTCCATGGCCACAAATAGTGTTTGGGCTTCTTCTCCGCGCACTTCTCCTAATATGAGTCGATCCGGTCGCATTCGCAAAGAGTTTTGCAGCAGATCATTCATGGTTACCGCGGGCGCGTTTACACTTGCGGGTCGTGATTCGAGTGATATCCAATTGTCTCGGTGCAAAAATTTCAATTCGGTTGTGTCTTCAATCGTGATAATCCGGTCACGGTATCGTATTACGGACGCGAGTGCGTTGAGGAGGGTTGTTTTTCCCGTGCCGCTTCCTCCCGTAATAATAACGTTCATCGGGTACACGTTCATTCCTTCGCACATCAGCCACAAAAATGCAGCGAGTTCGGTTGATACGGCTCCATTCTTCATGAGTTCCGTAAGTGAGAGTGTGTTGTGCGTGAATTTACGAATGGTGAGCGTGTGTCCCGAGAGGGTGACACTCTCGTACGTGGCATTCAATCGCGACCCATCCGGCAATCTTGCGTCGAGTAGTGGTTCTTTTTCATGAAATCCTCTTCCGGCAAATTTGGCAGCTTTGGCAATGATGCGCAGTAAATTCACATCGTGCATGGGGATGAAAATATCGGTTTTGCACATTCCATACTTGGAATGATAAACGAACACGTTGCGCGAGGTTCCATTCACCATGATTTCTTCTAATTGTGCATCTCTCATGAGGGGGCCCAAATAACCATATCCTACTCCCTCATCTAATACGCGTTCCACGAATGATTCTTTATCATTCACGGGGACGTCATTTTCATTTAGGACTTTCAACAATAATTCTCTTGCTTTTGCCCAGTCTTCTTCTAATGGGAGTTTGTCGACTATTTCGGTCGTGTCCGCGTATGATAATACGCTGGTTTTGAATGCGCTCGCGAATGATTTAGACACGGATGAGGGTAGTTTTCCCATCCATTCGTCGGAGTGATAGCTTCGGTTGAGTGCCCCTGCCAATGATCTAAATAATTTTTCTTCGTCCGTGTTAAACGTGTTTTTTTTGATCAAATACTCGTTGTGGGGGAATCCTTCCATGATTTTAGCAAAGGCTGTTTCGGCAAGTTGGATGCCGCGTACGGGGCTCATTCCTACGTTCATGCGTGAGGGGAGGGCATGGGATTATATTAAGACGATTGCTTCCAACTCGTGGGAAAACCATATGACGCAAATGTGGAGAAAAAACATCCTCAAGGAGATTGTTCCCTCGCTCGCTGAGCGACGAGGCGAAGAAAAAATGGTTCGTTCACTGGTTCGAAAAATCAATGGGATGAAGGGACCCCACCTCGAGGCTAAACTCGCGGGTTCTCTTGCGCGCAATACCCATTTGAAGGGTGATCGTGATTTGGATATTTTTGTCTTTTATCCACCCTCCTTGAAGCGGGATAAATTTGAGGCCGCGGGACTAAAACTTGGTCATTCCGTATTCGGAGAAAATTTTCACGAGGAAGCGTATAGTGAACACCCGTATGTTCGAGGGGTTATTGACGGGTTTAACGTGGAAATTGTTCCCACGTACAAAGTGGACAAAGCCTCGAATAAAATTTCGGCCGTGGATCGCACTCCTTTTCATGCTGCGTACATGAAAAAAAGACTCAATGCGAAACAGTGCAATGATGTCCGCTTGCTCAAGCAATTCTTGAAACGTGTTAGCGTGTATGGGGCCGATGTCCGATTCCATGGTGTTCCCGGTTATTTGGTGGAGATTCTCATTCTGAATTATGGTTCATTCGAGAAGGCTGTTGAGCGTATTTCTCATTGGCGCGACCACACGGTTATTGATTTGGAACGTTCCCATGGGAATGATGCGATTGCTCTCGCGCAATTCAATCATCCTTTCTTGTTAGTCGTCGACCCCACGGATGCTCAACGTAATGTGGCAGGAGCCCTTTCCTATAATCAGTTTGCGCGCATGATCATGGCGTGCCGTACATTCTTGAAGCAGCCGAGTGAGGCGTTTTTTCACGCGCACACGGACAAACCTCTTTCCGTGGAGCAGGTCAAGTCTCTCATGCAAAAGGAAGAGTTTGTGGGAGTCCGTTTGCCCTATCCGAATGGCATGCTTTCCGATGTCATGTGGGGTCAACTCTCGCGTCTTTCCACTAAACTAACGAATACGCTTACTCAGTATGATTTTCACGTGATTCGTTCCTGGCATTGGACGGATGCATTGAATGAAGCATATATTATTTTCGAAGTCGAGAATCCTATTCTGCCTCAAACACGCATACGGATTGGTCCCCGTGTGGTTGAAGAAAAGCATGCCGAGGAATTTTTGCATGCGCACGCTAAACCGGTTAGTGGTCCCCGCATCGAGGATGGAAAACTAGTCATTGAAATTCCCCGCAAGGTGTGGAAGTTTACGGATGCGCTCAAACAAGAAGTTGAACGCGCTGCCCACGTTGAGAGTGGGGATATCAAACCCTCCTTATTCGCTGCTACTCTGGTCAGCGAGCCCTTGTTGTTGAATCATTACAAGAAAGACCCTTCTTTTGCGTCCGCATTGAGCGTGTTCTTAAAAGGGAAAGAGCCTTTTCTCCGATAGTGTCAGCGAGCCCTTTTCGCGTGCTCGCGTGTGGAGCGTGAACAATTATGCAGGAACATTTTCCCATTTCATTCAAGAAGAAAATAATCATCATGGGTGCCGCTGGTCGTGATTTTTTTGATTTTTATCAAATGTATAAGGACAATCCCTACTACGAAGTCGTTTGTTTCACTGCTGCTCAAATTCCTGGCATTGATGGGAGAAAATTCCCGGCTAAACTTGCGGGAAAAAATTATCCGAATGGTATTCCTATTCTTCCGGAAGAAAAGCTCACGGAGTGGATTCAAAAATATCACGTGGACGAGGTCGTGTTTGCGTACTCGGATGTTTCTCACGAGCATGTAATGCATAAGGCCTCGCAATGTCTCGCGGCCGGAACTAATTTTCGTTTGTTGGGCCCCCATTCCACCGTATTGTGTTCGAGTAAACCCGTGATTGCGGTGTGTGCTGTACGTACCGGGAGTGGAAAGAGTCAAACCACTCGAAAGATTGCTGAATTATTGAAAAAAGCAGGGAAGAAGCCCGTAGTGATACGTCATCCCATGCCGTATGGGAATCTTGTTAAACAAGAAGTCCAGCGTTATGGCAAATTGAGCGATTTGAAGAAGCACAAGGCCACGATTGAAGAGCGTGAAGAATACGAGAAGCACATCCGCGAAGGCATTGTTGTGTACGCCGGAGTGAATTATGAAAAGATTCTGCGCCAAGCCGAAAAAGAAGCCGATGTTATTTTGTGGGACGGAGGGAACAATGATTTTTCATTCATTCAACCCAATTTATTATTTGTCGTCGTGGATCCCTTGCGCGCGGGTGATGAGTTGCATTATCATCCCGGTGAAACCAATTTGCGTATGGCCGATTTCATTGTGGTGAACAAGGAAAATAATGCCTCGCGGGAACAAATCCAGAAAGTTGTGCACGATTCACACGCATACAATTCGCGTGCAAAGATTATTCACGCGGATTCTATTCTCACCACGGAAAGCAAGGTTAATTTGCGCGGAAAGCGTGTGGTGTGTGTGGAAGACGGTCCCACGGTCACGCATGGAGGAATGCCTTTTGGTGCGGGAACCGTGTTTGCGCAGCAAAAGCACGCGAGCATTGTTTCTCCTAAGCCCTTTTTGCAGGGTTCCATCAGGAAGGCGTTTCAGAAATATACTCATTTAGAGAATGTCGTTCCCGCATTGGGTTATTCTCCGGAGCAAGTTAAAGAACTTGAACGCACCCTCAACGCGTGCGAGTGTGATTACGTTGTTTCGGGCACGCCCATCAATCTAAACAGTGTAGTCAAAATCAACAAGCCTATTGTGCAAGTCAATTATTCCTTGAAGGAAAAGGGTGCGCTGGATTTGCGCACTATCCTGAAGAAGAAAGGGCTGCTCTAGTGCAACCCATCCACGACCCCGGAGGGATTTGAACCCCCGACCTTCGGGTCCGAAGCCCGACACTCTATCCAGACTAAGCTACGGGGCCGTATCTTAGTATACTTAGGAAATCTTTCCCCTAAAGGGTCTTAAATGCCCCTATAAAATGCCTAGGAATGGCATTGTCTAGCTGTCATGGGGGTTGATTTATATTGATTTCTAACCGGTTTTCGTCTATGAAGACGTGTACGAGTTGTAATAAGCAGGTTATTGATGATTTTGTCGAGTTTCCCAACCCGGCCAACCCTAAGGTGAAGGTTATTCGCTGCGCCCATTGCCGAGCGTCTGCGAAAACGTATTCGAGTGAAGGGTTTGTGGGACCATAAAACAATCGTTTTCATGAGTTGATTCCGAATGGGTAAAACGTTCATTATTTTCAAGGTTAATGCCAAAGACATGGAAAATTTGGCTCAAACGGAAAAAGAGCTCCGTGCGTGCAAGAATGGCGAATGCAAAGACGTTCAACGTGCGCCCATTGGTTTTGGTATTGTCGTCTTAAAAGCGGGTTATTTGATTCCCGAAAAGAAAGATGATGCCATTGAACTCTTGACCAAAGAAATTGAACAACTTCCTTCCGTTGAGAGTGTGGAAGTCGAAGGCATGACTCTTGTGTAAGGGCCGTGTTTTCATTTATTCTTTTTGAATATTTTTTTGGCGTTTTTCTTCCCCAAGCGTTATATTTCTCTGAGACGTTATTCGTTTGAATACGTATGATTGATTCTATTACGTTAGAGAATTGGAAGACGCACAAGAATTCCACGTTAAAGTTCCGCAAGGGAACCAATGTTTTAGTGGGGGTTATTGGCTCTGGAAAGTCCAGTGTGACGGACGCCCTCTGTTATGGCTTGTTTGGCACGTTTCCCGCGTTGCAAAACCGTCGCGTTTCCACCACGGATTTGCTCATGAGAAAACCCATTTCGGCCGACGTTGCGCGGGTAGAGGTTTGTTTTCGTATTGGGGAAAAGAAATACCGCGTTGAACGCGTGGTCAAGCGTTCGGGTACGAATGAGGGGAGGTTGTACATCAATGATACGTTGCTCGCGGGTCCGAAGCCAAGTCAGGTCACGGAGCGTGTGGAGCGTGAGTTGCAGGTCACGTACGAATTGTTTTCCCGTGCCGTGTATTCGGAGCAGAATCAAGTGGATTATTTTCTCAAGCTCAATCCGAGTGATCGTAAGAAAAAGTTTGATGAGCTGCTCGATTTACAAAAATACGAAGTGGTGCGTTCCAACGTAAATCAAGTGGCTAATCAGTTTCGTAAAAATCAGGAGGCCGATAAGCACGTTTTAACCCAATTGGAATCGGCTATGAAGCATATGGACGTTCTTGCGTTGCGTGAGCAGGTGGCCTTGTTGCGCGTTAAGAAGAGTGATTTGGAGAAAAAAATAGCTGCTTGTGATGAAGAAGTGCAAAAAATAGTTCCTCAAAAGAAAGCCTTGGAAGTTAAGTTGAGTGATTGGGAAAGGACCAAGCAGCACATGAATGCCATCAAATCCAAAAGGGATGTGTTGCAGAGTCAATGGTCTCTTTTTGCTTCTTCTTTTCCCGCGTTAGCCAGTCTTTCTCTTATTGAATTGGATAATGAAAAGTCCTCATTATCGAGTAAAATTAAAGAGCATGTTTCTCGTCAGGAGCAGCATCGCTTGCTCGAGTTGCAAGTTCAAAAATCGGTGCAGCGTAGCGAATCGGCTGAGAAAAGGATGAGTGATTGGAAGCTCGCGTTTGGTAATCTTTCCATTGCTCAAGTCAATGTCAATCTTTCTCACGTTGTGAGTCAAAAGCATGATCTTAAGCAAAAACTCTCACTCGTTGTGAGTCGTATTCAGGAGAATGTTTCTGCCCAGAAGGTATTGGAGGCTCAACTCGGTTCGTTGAGCGTGGATGAAAAATCCCTTGCTGCGTTGCACGCCACTTGTTTAACGTGCAAGCAGGAAATTAATCCCGCTCACAAGGGAAAACTTTTGCACGAGTTAGAGGAGAAACGTTCCGTGTTAACTGTTCAAAAGCAAGAACTTCAAAAACAGTATCATGCGTTGCTCACGGAAAAGAATGGTTGCGAAACTGTTTTACCCGCGTTGGAAAAGGAAGAAACACGCTTGCATGTATTAGTGTCTAAATCCCAGGAATTTGATTCTATACAACGAGAAATCGATCTTTGTTCGCGGGACGTGGTGCAGGCGAATGAGTCATTAGCGCGTTTTGGTCATCTTCCTTCCGCGGAGAGTGTTGAGGAATCCCGTTCACGTTTAACGTTGGTTGAGAAAGCATTGGAAATGGTCCGTTTGCGGGGGGAAATTCCCGCGTTGGACGCTCAACTCGTTGAACTCGCGCAGCGTGAGCAGTTATTATCTTCTTCGCGCGAAGCGTATGATTCGTTGTTGGTTCATTCTACGCGTGTTGAGAGTGAAAAGGATTCCTTGTCGCGGGAGCGGTTCCAATTGTCTTCGCTGGAGAAAGACCTCTTGGTTCGTGTCGAGAGTGCGGAGAAATTGCATGCGCAATACGAGGATGCCCGTTCCCGTGTTTCACGTGCAGTGGATGTGGAAAACGTGTTGAGTGTGTTTTCGAATGCATTAGTGGTGACTCAGCAGCAATTGCGTGAAGGGGTTATTAGTGCGATTAATGCGGCGTTGTCGGAGATCTGGTTGAGCGTCTATCCGTATGAGGATTTTACTCTGGCGAAAGTCTTGGTACAGGATAATGATTACTTGTTGAGCGTCCGTGAGAAAAGTGGCGAGTGGATTCCCGCCGAGTCTTCTCTTTCGGGAGGGGAACGTAGCGCGGCCGCGTTGGCGTTACGCATGGCCATTGCTTTCGTTTTGACTCGTCAGCTTTCCTGGATTATTTTGGATGAGCCCACGCACAATTTGGATGTGAAATCTGTGCAGGCACTTACGACCATGCTGAAGGATCGTCTTCCTGCGCTCGTGGATCAGGTTTTTGTGATTACTCACGCATCGGAGATTGAGAAAGCGGCAACGGGCTCATTATACGTGTTGCAGCGTGAGAAGAATGAGGATGGTATTACGATTCCCTTGAACAAGTTGATTGATGCGGGAACTAAATTAGAATAATGCGCACGAGAAATGGGTATTCAAAAATAGTGAGTAAGTGAAAGAAATTGTTATTCTTTCACTGCTTCTGCTTTTTCTTTGTGCGCGTGGGATTTTTTCATGTCCGGGTGTTCTTTCATCACCATTTCGGTCTTCTTTCGCGCTTCTTCTTTCTTCGCTTCCGCCTTGCGGATTTTCTTATGGTGTCGCGTCATGAATCCAGCCATGACATTGGTGGTCCATTTGGAAAAAGGAAGTTTGAGTTCTTTGACTTTCAGTTTGTTGTTTTCGAAGTTTTCGCTGAATGCTTCGGGCATTTCTTTCAAAATAATATTCGCTTTGCTTTTGATTCCTTTTGGAACGGATTTTCCCATGTTTAATTCACCTCAATTCGAATAAACTGTCCATTGGGGAGATTGCGAATAACGGAGAGTGGGATGACTTTTTCGTCGAATTCGGCCTTGGCCAATTCGTAGGGGGATAGTACTTTTTTGTTTTCTAACAATGCGGGGGCGCCGAATGCTAATTGTAATGCTCGCGCTCCAATGATGCGTGTTTGTTCAAAACGGGTAATGGTAGTCATATATTAGAGAAAATCGCTGGGAAACGAATATAAAGCAACCCTTCAAACTTTTGCTAAAAGTTTGATCAAAAGCCTACATGGGGATTCTTTGAATCCCCGATAGTAGTCTGTCGCAGCGGCCAGCCGAAACTGGCCCTTGGGTCGGGTTGATCGAACGTATGGGTACCATTCCCGAATGGCACCCAAACTACCCTGTGGGGGTGTTCTTCCTCTATTTAGCGGTCTTTGGAGCGGTTTTAGGCTTTATTCCCTTAATACGGCCCTTTCTACGAGTTGTGTGTGCGTGGCATCCGTCCATGGGTTGGAGTGGTATATCCCATAATTGGGGAGGTTGGCCACCCATTCGGTTGTCTTCCTTGTTGCGAGTGAGTGGAGTTGGAGGAGGGGGTCTTGGGCCGCGTGTTTGGTGTAGGCGAGCTGGTACTGGTTGAGATAGGGTTGCGTGAGCATATTTTGTTGGGTTTCGTGAACGTGTATGCGCTCGTTGAGCGTTTGTTGGAGTTTTTCCATGGTGAATGGTTGTCGTGCACACTTCCAATACGTTTGCGTTGAATTGTTTTCTGCGGTGAGCGTTCCTTGTTTGATTTCTTCCCGCGCTTCGTGAATGGGTAGAATTATTTTTTCATTTCGGAAAAGGGGTCCGATTGGGCATGTTGAGAGTCCGAATTCTTTTTGTCGTGCGAGTCGTTTTTCCTTACTTGCGTGTTGAGCGTGGTATTTTTCGCTCCATTCCATGTTGTGCGTGTGAATGTACACTCCATCTTGTATCACGCGTGTTTCGATGACGCTTCCTTCGTGGATGGATGCGTGGAAACTGGTGGTGGGGGTGCAGCAGGAGCATTTTCCTTCTCCTTCTCTTGGTGTGTGGAAAAATACTTCACTGGCATGCGTCCGTTGCGCGTGTGACCACTCGTTTGCGGTGGCGTATTTTTGCGTGTGAATGGGTGCTGCTCGTTGATGCGTAAAAAAGTGGTTTTCTAACAGTGTATGCAGTTGTTCGTTTAGCGCGAGTGGGGTGTCCGTGTAGGGGACATGTAATTCGTGGCTTCCCACCATTCGTTCGCGTAATTCGTGTTCAATTTTGGGGTTGTGTTTCCGTGCTCCCGCAAGAGTGGCGTGGAGCGTGTCCACTAATCCGGGCAGAGGGTGGTCGGCAAATGCTTTGTTGAGCGGTTGGAGTTTTTCATCAAACGTTTGGAAGTATCTCCATTTTTGGGTGAGTAAAAATTGTCTCTCGGGTTCGATGAGGTTTGGAAAATAATTCGTATTCGTGTGAACGTGTTGAGCGATTTGTTTGAGTTCGCTCCATGTTTTGCAAATTACTTGCGTACTGTATTCGTGTGAAATGGTTTGCAATGGAGGGCGTGAAATGGTTTCGAGTATTTTTTCAAATGGAGTAGTGGAAGTGCGGGGGAGGTAGAATGAGGGGAAGAATGAGAATGGTTTGATTTTCTTTGTATGCGTATTCGTGAACGTAACATCAATGGTTTTGCGTTCATCGCGGGCCGACACTGCCGTCAAGGAGTATGTATTGGGAGACATACGAGAGAGTAGATGAGTGGGGTGTCCTATATCGCTGTGGGAGGGGTAAACCGCCGTAGGTTCCGTTGGGGGTGGTTTCCCTATTCTCCTGTTTGGGGATTGGGTTTACAACAAGTCTTCTGTTTCTTTCTTGTTTTTCCGCTCATTTTCTTCATATTCAATCGAGGCTTTCTCTAACGTCCCTTCGTGTTGCGAAGGTTGGGAGTTTCGTGCGCGTACTTTGAAGAATGTGGGCGCGTTCACTGCTTCTCCTATTAACAATCCTTCTCCCACTCTCAAGGAGGTGAGCATGCTCAAGCTCTCCGCGGACAACCCTTCGGCACTTTCCCCGATATGTTTGATGTCATACGGATTCGTGATACGTAATAGTAATTGCGTGTTGCACTGCGACAAGGTGGTCGTGTCCAATTGGATCGGCCGTTGGGAAATGAGGCACAAGCTCACGCCGAATTTCCTTCCTTCGCGTGCAATCGTTCGCATAATTCCTTTGGTGATGCTTCCTTCTTTGGCTATTTGTTGCGGAATGAAATTGTGCGCTTCCTCTAACACAATCGTGGTGGGGGGGATTTTTTTCGCCCTTCGTTCATAAAATAATCGGCTTGACAAATAGGCCACAATCACTTGTTTTTTGTGCTGGTGAATAATGTCCGATAAGTCTACTACCGTGAGCACGCTGGGTTGGACTAAATCCAATAATGAGGGGTTGTCGGCTTTTCCGAATAATTGCAATTCCTCCAATTCGTGTAGCCATCCAATGAGCGCGACTATCACGCTCTCTTTCGTATCCTTGTTTCCCATTTCGGCGAGCAATTCCGTTCGAATATCATTCAAATCATATGGTCCTTGTCCGTCTTTCATTTTTTGTTGTAAGTGTTGGATGACTTTTCCTAATTCTCTTTTTTGTGCCGGTGACGCGTTAGGAAGGAGGGCGGCGAACATTCCCGTGCTGACTTTGGGTACGCCGATGCGTAAGTCGCGTGCGCGAATGAGTCTCGTTGCGCGTGAAAAGTCTGTGTATTTTTCATCCGTGCAGGGTTCCGCGAAATTGGTGTATTCTCCGTGCACGTCAAACGCTACGATTGCCACGCGTCCAAATTCTTTTTTTCGTGATAATAATTCTTCAAGCAAGCAGGATACCGTATAGGATTTTCCTCCTCCGGACATGGCTAAAATAGCCAAGTGTTTTTGTAATAGTTTGGATAAGTTGAGTTTCACATTCACGTCATGAAATTCGAGCTTTCCTAAGTGCAGTCCTTTTTCCTCGTCGAATCCTAAGAATTTTCGAATGTGTTCCGTGTTGGCGTTATACACTTTGCTCCCGGGAGAAGGGGGAAATGTGGTGCGTTTGATTTTGTTTTCACTCGTGAACACGCCTAGTGGGGAGGTCACTGCCATGACATACTCCCACTCATTCACGGGGAATTGTTCAAAGAGTTTGGTTCCTTGCGCCTCGAACTCTTTGACGGTGTCCGCGCGCTCAAAATACTTGTTCGTTTTCAGCACATTCGTCACCATTCCTATGATGGTTCCCTCCGAATAGGGTATTTCCACGAATTGTCCGCGGTGCACTTTTCCATTTAGCACGACAAAATCCACTTGCGAGGGGGATGGCCCTTCCAGGTTGGATACCACTGTTCCTATTTCATCATTTGTTGAGGGCATATTTTTCCATATA
Organism: Candidatus Iainarchaeum sp.; assembly: GCA_016867455.1. Lineage (GTDB taxonomy): Archaea > Iainarchaeota > Iainarchaeia > Iainarchaeales > VGJJ01 > VGJJ01. The sequence continues at coordinate 12,622 of VGJJ01000007.1, forward strand.
GGTTTTGTATCGTTTTAAGGGTTGTGGGGGTGGGGCGCCGTATAGATTAAAATCTCCAATACTTGGTTTACTGGATGCCTACGAAGCAGTTGCCGCGTAAACTGTTGCACGATCTACGTAAACGTGTTGGATTGTTAGAGGGTGTTTTTCCTCATCTTCCTGTTGTCGATTCCCGCAATTTGAATCAGCCCAGTCCTCTTGCTAAATTTGCTCGAGGCCAACGCGTTCGTACGTTGGATGTGCGAAAGCGTTCACCTGTTCCACTTGCTTTAAAGTGGGTTCATGGCGGTACTGCAAAGCAGAACATTTGGGTCGTTCAATCGCGTGTTCGTGTTCACAACCGTGATTATCCAAAAGGGTGCTATATTTTACGAGAACCCATTGCCTATCCTGTTGGACGTAATTTGGTCGCCATGGAGTTGACAACGCGACCAAGTGCTGCCGATGTTATGGAATCAACCCCAAAAGGAGTTCTTGCGTTGCATGAGTTGAGTAAAGCGGGGTTGTCAGTTGAATCATTCAAGAGTGCCGTTTACGAATTGTACTCTCGTACCGGTTTCACCGCTGATAATATTATTTTTGTGGAAATTCGCAAGCGAAAATTTGTCTTTATGCCATACGTTGATATTTATTGATGTCTAGAACGGCCGTCTATCTCTTCTTTTCATTCTCAATGTATGTCTTCCCAGTTTGGAGAGTATTTTATCACTCACCAATTCCACTTCTTCTGGTTTGAGTCCCGCTCGCAAGTCTGCTTCGATTAATACGCTGGGGAATGCATAGTCTTTGTGCACGGCGCTCTGCGCGTAGGCTGTTTTGCTTGCGTGGTTGGCCATTTCAATCGCTTTTTCGCTTGTTGAGAGGAATTCAATTCGTAATGGGTAATCCCACGGTGATGGTTTGATGTAGCAGGCGAACAGTTGATTCGCCCATTCTTGGGGGAAATCATTTAGGATGGTGTGTTTTTCTTTTTTTTCCGCGAGGGGAAACACCATGCTCCGTTCTCCCGCGTGTAATGCCTTGTCCAACAATGAAACGTCCGATAATACTTCATTTTTTTCCATGGTAATCATGTGTTGTTCATTCAATAGTTCGGTTAACCTTGTTGATCGTGAATCCTCAATCGCTCCAATGAGCATGCATGCGTTTTTTTCCGCGGTGTGGTATAATTTGACAAATGCGGCAATGGTTTTTTCGTATTCTTTTCCTAATGTTGATTCCGCGGAGGGTTTGTCCATGGGGTGGAGGATGAGGCTCCCATCCATCAAGCAGGCGTTTGGTTTTTCGTGTTCAATAAGTTGGGTCGCGCAGCGTATTTCGGCTTGCAGTCGGGTGAGGGACACAAATTTGTGGAATTCTTCTCGTTCTAACCCCTGCGTGTTGATGATGGGTTCGGGTAATGAGCTTGTTTGGGGGTGGTAATTGGTTGCGTTTAATTTTCCATCTTCGTAAGTAAAGCACACGCCGGTTGTTCGTAGTAGCATGAGGTCGAGTGAGTAGAATGATTGTCCCGCAAACCCGCTATCCACTCCGGCAATTTTTCCCCTGTTGAGCGTTTTCTCGATGGGTTGTGAAATAGTTTTTTCGAGTGTTTTTTCTCCCTCGTTGAGCGTGAGTCCTTTTTTTCCATTTTCACGCAATGTAAGGCCGAGTTGGTCGTGTCTTTTTTGCACGCGTTGAATGTATGCGATGGCGTTTTCCAATAGTTGGATGAATCCCATACACGTTAAACGTTTTTTCTCGCTTTAAACCCTCAGTAACCTTTCCGCCGATGCTTAACCCAATGCTTATATATCCAAAAACCGTTATTCCTCCACTCGTTGAGAGGGTCTAGTAGTAGTCTCATCCACGTTCCAGGGGTTGAATTGCATGCACGCCATTGTTGAAGTCGAGTCCTTATCCCAAGATTGGAAGCCTCCTTTCGCCAAGAAGCGCGAAACCAAGTCGTTTACCGTTTCAGAAGGGGAAGTCATTGAATTATTGAAGGATGGTTCGCCTTTATTCACGATTAAATCCATTCAGGGGGACCGCATTTTGCTGGGTTATAGTCGCATGTACACCCTGAAAGGATACGAGCACCCTACCGAGAGGCAATTGTGGTTGGCGATGCATGAGGCCAAGAAATTCTCTTCATTGTGGGAGGATAATGGGATTACCAAGACGGTAACGTTGCGCAGCGTAAAAATGAGCGATGGGGAAGTGCCCGTTGCTCCATCCACCCAAGTGAGCGACTCTGATAAAGGAATGGCTTCTCGCTCCAATGCGGACACGGAAATTTATCGCCCGTCGCAGTAGTTTCCAATTGAACCTCCTTTCATTTAAACTCAATTCGTCAGAGTCATCATATGTACACGCAAGTCCTTGTTGTTCGTAACGATTTGAAAATGGGCAAGGGCAAAATCGCCGCCCAGTGTAGCCATGCTTCCATCGCTGCGTTTCTAAAGTCGCAAGAACGTAAATGGGGCAATGAGTATGAGGAATGGTTGAATGAGGGCATGCAGAAAATCGTGTGTAAAGTTGACACTGAAAAGGAGCTCTTGCAATTATTTGAACAGGTGAAAAATAAATTCCCCACTGCTCTTATCACGGATGCAGGTCACACGCAAATTGCCCCCAATACCAAAACCTGTATTGGCATCGGTCCCGCGAACGAAAATGAGCTCAAAAAATACACGGGTCATTTAAAGCTGTTATAATAACAAGTGCGTATGTCCTCCCTCTTTCGCCATGCATTTGAAGCTGTCAAAGATGCTAATTTAGTTTTGGAAATCGTGGATGCTCGTTTTGCTTCCTTCATGCGCAATGCGGAGATGGAGCAGTTTTTGCATCGCAAAAAAATTCCGTTTATTATTGTGTTAAACAAAATGGATTTGTTGCACGGAAAAAATCCTGCTTCGGATGAATTTAAGCGTGAACAAATTGATTCGATTCCCATTTGTTGTGTTCCTAAAAAAAATATTAATCGTCTGCGTTCGCTTATTTTTTCTCGCTTGGAAAAGGGAGGAAAGATTGCAGTGATTGGTTATCCCAATGCTGGAAAATCAAGCGTAATTAACGCGCTCTCTGGACGGCATGCCGCCCCCACGTCAAGGCAGGCGGGTTTTACGCGGGGTAAATCATTCGTTAAATTGCGCGAGGACGTGTATTTGATTGACACTCCCGGGGTTATTCCCATTGCGGAGCATGATTCCTTCAAGCTCATGTTGTTTAACGCGAAGAGTGTGAATCAATTGAAGGACATTGAACAATTGGCCATGGAATTATTGGAGTGGCTGCCCACGCATGATTATTGGAAGGACTGGCTATTGCGCACGTATGGATTAGTTGTGAGCGGGGATGGGGATGAGCAATTGGAAATACTTTCGCGTGCGTGGAATAAGATGCGTCGCGGCGGGGTTCCAGACACGCACGCTACTGCCATCAAGTTGATTCAGGATTGGCAGCAGGGTATTTCTCCTCGTCAAGAATAGTGCTTTTTTTCCCTCGTTTGCGTGTTTCCTTAAAAATGCGGGTTCCTTTTTCTCGTGGTATGAATGATGCTCGCCGCCAGAAAGTATTGAAGGTCATGGCTGTTGTATTGATTGCATTTGGCGGGAGTTTGCTTTATTTTTTGTTTTTTAATTCCGGTTTGACTCTTTCTCCTGATCCCACGAATCAAGCGGGTCGTGTGATTGTCTTGAATGATTCGGTTCACGCGATTCATAATGTCACGTTTTCCTATTTGGTTCAAGGAAAAGTTGCGGATTCTCAGGCAATTGATGTTCTTCTTCCTCGTGAGTCGAAACTTATTGATTTGGACCCCCATTTCCAGGATGGTTCATCCTTTTTTGTTTACGTTTCGGCCCCTTATCATTTGTCGCGGCAGCTCACGATACAGACTTCATCTCCCGTGAATACGATTCCTGCGCTCTCCATCACGTTTCAAGTTCCGGATGTGGCCACGCAAAACACGCCTATTTCCATTCAGCTTTCGGGGAGAAATCTGGACCCCATTCCTCGTGTGGTGAGTGTTTCATTCGAGTGGGATTCTCCTTCTTTTGGGAATAATCCCCCTATTCAAGAGTGGGTTCTTCCTGCGAATGGAGAAAGCACGTTAAACGTGTCCGCTACCCCTCTTTCGTCGGGAGAAGACCTCTCATTTAAAATAAAGGTATTCACTCCTTCCAACGTTCTCGTGGAGCGCGACTACATAGTGACTGTGCTTCCCGATGCCAATGCAACAACAATGGATACTAATGCGAGTGATTCCTAATGCCTGCCATTCCTCCTTCAACCAACCCTTCCGGGAGCGAACCTTCCATTATTGAGATTATTCAATCCATGGTTCGTGAGGGTGAATCGGAACAAAAAATTCTTCAAACCTTGCAGCAATTGGGTGTAGAACCCCAAAAAGCGCAGCGCTTGCTTTTGCTGGCGCAGGCGGATACGTTTGCCTTGTTGCGGAGTGAGATTTCCAAGATTGTGAAGCAGGACCTTGAGTCCGAGAAACAAAATATGAATGCGTTTGTTCAGCAGCAGGCGCAGTCCGCGGTGCAATCGGCTTCAAAGAATTTGTCGGAGAATGTGAAGAAGGATTTGGAGTCGTATGAGAACCAGCTCTCCATGCAGCGTCGGAATTTTGAAACCGAAACAAAAGATACCTTGACTAAATTCACTGACCTCGCCGAACGTATTCGTGTTCGCGTGAATGAATTGGGAAAGGATGTTCAGCAAGTAAAGGTTGATCAGGATGAAATCAAGTTGCGCGGCGTGGGAAACCAAAACCGTATGATTTCCATCGCCTTGCTCGCATTCGGTGTTCTCTTTGTGCTCGCGGATTTGTTTTTGTTTATCGTCAACTTCGGTAGCGTGCTCACGATTGATTCCGTGATTATTTTCATCGTCATGGCCCTCATTGGGGTTGTATTAATGTTCGTGGCGACGCTTGTTTAGTTCAAAGAAATACGTTGATTGAAAAGCGTGGTGCCATTCATTGGCACCACAACGCCGACCCGCCCAAACTTTTAGGAAAAGTTTGATCAAGAACCTTTTAGAAAAAGGTTCATCAAAACCGGTCGCGCGGCCGGCGACCTCCGGACATGGATAATGGCGCATTATTGCTTCTTGCTTCGATTAACCACGCCCTCGTGTATTTCGAGTGCGTGGAATTTTTTCAAGTTTTCAATCGCCCATTCTAAGTATACTTTTGCCCGGTAGGAGGGTTGTTTGGAGCGTAATTGTTCAAGCTCTCCAATGATGACTTCGAGGGGTTCCATACGTATGTAATCATCCGCGGAACTTCATTTAAAGGCTTGTTTTTAGGCCTGTTTTTCCGTGTTAAACGTGAGGGGTTTTACTGAAAAGTGCTCTATTTTCTTTCCTACTTGGAATGCTTTTTCTTTGTTCAGTGCGTAGCTTTTCTCATTCACGTGGAAGTCTTCTTTTTTCATGAATCGCCACCCTTGTCGGGGAATTTTCCACGCGATGACTAATTCTGCTCCTGCTAGGTTGCACCATTTTTCTAAATCATTCATTTGTGTGTGGGAAATGTGTAAGTTATCCGCTTTCCACGCTTTGCACTCAAATGCGTATATTTTTCCTTGCATGAGTGCAATCGCATCCGGCGTGGGAATGGTGTCTTTTCCTTTTCCGCTTCCTGCCGCTCTACAAACGGCCATTCCTGCTAAATAGAGGGTGTGCAGCAGTTCCCTTTCTGCATTCGCTCCTTTGTTGTAGTGGGTCATGTTCCCAGTATGTTTTTACAATTAATAAATGTCATAAATTGCTTTTATTGGTCTTTTCTTTGTGTTTTGCCCCTTTCCCGCCCGTTTTTAAACTCATTCACTTCTTTCTACTATATCGAGTCCTCGTGGACTTGTTCATCATTTCACGCTTATCATTGAGAATGTGTGGTTCGGATGGAAACCCTCCTAGAGATTGTGGTTCATCCGCATAAGCCAAAATTTGGTTTTACCCATGCAGACGAGTGGTCGGCTGCTTGGCATGTCCAAGTAGTTTCTCCTCCCCTCGACAATGAGGCAAATGAGGAAATCCTCCGGGAAGGTGCGCAATTTTTTGGTGCGCCTTTGGAAATTATTCGCGGACAAAAAAGTTCGCGAAAAATAATTAGGATTTCTCTCTCGCGTGAACGCGTTGAACAATTGCTGCGAAACAAAATGACTCTGTTGAAAAAATAATTCAAAAAAAATAAACAAAAATAATCCACTGCGTGTGGTTTACTAAAAAGAGTGTGATACTACTATGGCAAAAACGTATGTTGATGCAGTCAAATACATGATTAAGATTCAATTTTCCATTAAAGGAGTGGTTGACAAGCCTGATATTGTGGGCGCTGTCTTCGGACAGAGTGAAGGCCTCTTGGGAGAGGAAATGGATTTGCGTGAACTCCAAAAAAAAGGACGCGTTGGTAGAATTGAAGTGAATGTCCATCCGGAAGGGGGAAATACGAATGGTGAGATTTTTGTTCCTACGTCCATGGACATGGCTGAAACCAGCGTGTTAGCGGCTGCGATTGAAACCGTTGAGAAAGTGGGTCCTTGTGAGTCCCAATTTCGTGTAATGAATATTGAGGATGTTCGTCAAAATAAGCGACAGGACATTGCGAAGCGTGCCAAAGAATTATTGCAGCGTTTGAAGATGGAACAAACTCCTGAAATTGATACGTTGACGGAGGAAATTCGTTCGGATGTGCGTGTGGGTAATTTGATTGAGTATGGGCGCGATCGTTTAGCGGCTGGCCCCGAGATTGATTCGAGTGATGAAGTCATTGTCGTGGAAGGCCGTGCGGATGTGGTTAATTTGCTCAAGCACGGGATCAAGAATGTGATTGGCATGGGTGGTTCGCGCATTTCGCAGGATATTGTGAATCTTTCCCGTCGCAAAACAATTGTGTTGTTTGTGGATGGTGACCGCGGTGGAGAATTGAACGCGCGTAAACTTCATCAAATCGCTATTGTTCCTTTCGTGAGTGTGGCTCCGGATGGAAAAGAAGTGGAGGAGTTGCAGCAAAAGGAAATTATTCAAGCCCTCAGGAGAAGGGTTCCTATTCAAACGTTTTTGGATTCCATTGGTGTTTCCGAGCGTGAAACGAATCGCGGGATGAGGAATGATCGTGGTTCACGTGAGCGTGGAATGTCTATGCATTCTCGTGGAAGAGAATCATTTGCTCCTTCTCCTCAGCATTCAAGTATGCGGGATAATTATTATCCTTCAGAGGGAAATGAGCGTTTTCCTCCGCGAATGAATCCGCGTTCGCCGGATGCTCCGCGCGCGTTTGCGGGACCAACTTCTCGTTCTCCGTCGGGTGAGCATGCATCTGTTCGTCCCCGCTTCAGTGATGCGGGAATGAAGCCTTTGCCCACATTTGAATTGGCGGGCGGTGCACCTGCTGCTGAGGCTGCTGAAAAGTCTTCGGCTGATTCTCCTGAATATGCTGCGCTCATTTCTCAAGTCAAGGGAAAAAAATTAGCCAAGTTTTTGGATGCATCCAAGAAGGAAATTGCCTCTCTCGCCGTGAAGGATATGGTGGAGAAGCTTTCTTCGACTAAGAATGTTCACACGATTGTGTGTGATGGTATTATTACCAAGCGATTAGTCGATGCGGCTGCGAAGAATAATGTTCAATTCATCGTGGGCGTAAAGAAGGGAAAAATTGATCCTTCTTCCGTGAAAGTTATTGTGGCATAACTTCTTGTGCATCAAAAAACAGTTTCACGTGAGGGGATTTTTTTCCCTTCACGGTATTTTATTTATTTTTTTAGTTTTTTTTTTTATCGTTTCTTTTTCCACTTGGGTGTTTTGATGTTCGTTATGCTTTCTTCAATTGGAATCAAAATTTTCCACGAGCGGTATAATACTAATCCTACGATGAATGCTCCTACCCAGAAGAATACGTTCGCAACTTTGGGGAGTAATCCTGCTGCAATCTGCATGTCGGTTAATCGGTATTGGTTGGCGCGCAGTAAGATGTTGAATCCATAATAGGCCATGGTTTGGCAATCGTGTATGCTGGCTGTTCCCGTGTTGGCCGCGTCAATACATGCGTGCACGGCTTTCACATTTTCCCATGAGTCAAACATTCCTGTCAGGCTTTGTATCATCATGATCGCGGCGGCGAGCATGAGGAATGCTCCAAATAATTTGGGTAAGTGTACGTCTTTGGTTCCTAATCGGAATAACATGATTCGGTGCATGGGGGTTTCTCCTCTCTCTCGTTGAACGTGTTGCCGTATATAAATCTGTTTCATTCCCTTGTTCCTTTTTCCGTTTCGTGGGGTTTTATACTAGTTGTGATTCCTTTTTGGCTTTTTTTACGCGTGTGGTTTATATTGCCTGATTTTTTGCCTACGTTGAATACCTATGACTGATTCCCCCCGTCCGGTAAAGAAAATGCCCCCCCACGTGGGAGTGGTTTCGCAGCCCGCGCCTTCGATTAAGGTTACTTCTACGGTGGCTGAAATTCCTCCGGCTTCTGCTTCGGAGAACGTGGATGATTTGGTGGCGAAGATTAATGCCCTTCGTTCCTCGGCTGGAAACACGGGTTTTGTTCCCCCTTCTTCTTCGTATAATCCTTCATCCGGGATTCCGGCAACTTCCCAACCGGCGCGCATGGAGAGTCGTATTGAAGCGAGTTCGGTTTCTACTCCGGAGTTTATTCCAACGTATGGAAAAGATGGCTTGTCTCCCTCTTCCTCATTATCTTCTTCGCCCGCAACGGCTTCGAGTTCGTCTTCTTCGTTTTCCAATTTTTCATCCCCTTCTTCGTTTCCGTCTGCTTCTTCATCGTTCCCTTCATCTTCCATGAACGCATCCAAGGTGGTTCAGCAGTTGCAGAGTTTGTCCAAAGAAAAAGTGGACTCATATGAGCAATTGATGCAGGATCGTCCGAAGACGCTCATGGAAGAGTATGGTGATACGAAAATTTATCGCGTGCAGGGAGCATCATTGTTGTATTATACTGTTCCCGTGGCCCGTCCCACCGTGAGTGAGCGTGCGATTATTAATACGTTGAAAGAAGCCGCGACGCGGTTGATTAGTATTACTCCTTACAAGATTCGCGATCCTGAGCAAAAGAGAAATGTGTACGCGCAGCAAGTGTTGGAGATTTTGCGTGCTTCTCCTGAGTTGAAGGTTCCCTCTTCCAAGTTTGATTTTTACGCACAAGCTGTCGTGTCGGAAATGGTGGGGTATGGATTAATTGACGCGTTGATTAAGGATGATAAGTTGGAAGAAATAATGATTATTGGCCCCAATGTTCCTGTGTATGTTTTTCATCGAAAATACGATATGATGACCACGAACGTGGAGTTTACGAATGATAATGAGATACAGGATTTGGTGAATCGTATTGCGCGCGAGGTGGGTCGACGCGTGGATATTTCTTCTCCCCTGCTGGATGCTCGTTTGCCGGATGGTTCGCGTGTGAATGCGACCATTCCTCCCGCATCCGTGTCTGGTTCTACTCTTACTATTCGTAAGTTTCGTTCGGATCCGTATTCGATTGTAGATTTGATTCACTACAAAACGGTTTCGCTTGAACTGGCGGCTTTTCTCTGGTTGTGTGTTGATGGTTTAGGCACTCAGCCTGCGAACATTTTGATTTCGGGTGGAACGAGTTCGGGAAAAACCACCTTGTTGAATGTGTTGTGTTCGTTTATTCCTTCGAATGAGCGGGTTATTTCTATCGAAGACACGTCCGAACTCTCTCTTCCGTTGCGTCACTGGATTCGGTTGGAAGGACGTCCTCCCGGGTTGGAAGGCAAGGGTGAAATCACGCTGGACATTTTGACAAAGAATAGTTTGCGTATGCGCCCGGATCGAATTATTGTGGGTGAAGTTCGTCACGATGAAGCTTTTTCATTGTTTACGGCGATGAACACGGGTCACGATGGTTCGGCGGGGACGATTCACGCGAACTCGGCGATTGAAACACTCGTTCGTGTGACAAGCCCTCCCATGAGTGTGCCGGAAGTCATGTTGTCGGGTTTGAATTTTGTGATTGTGGAGAACTTGTTTCATTCGTCTCAGCGGGGAACTTTTCGTCGAGTAATGGAAGTCGCTGAAGTATACAATGTGTTGGAGGGTAAACCCAAAACCTCTACCGTTTTTGAGTGGGATCCCGTCACGGACATTACGACGCGCACCCCCAATCCGGTGCGTTACTTAGACCGCCTTGCTCAAATGACGGGTAAAACTCACGCGGAGATTTCAGCGGAATTAAAAAGACGCGAGCGCTTTTTACAAGGATTAGTGGATAGGAATGTGCGCGACATGAAAACAGTTTCCCAACTCTCGCGTGAATTTTTGGAGGGTTCCTAATGCCGGGGGAAGATTTTACAGGTATTCGTTCCCGCATCGAGGAGAAAAAGAAGAAGTTTAGTTCAAACACGGAAGAAAATAGTCCGGTTGATTTTTCCGATCGTGAAATTGATTCCATTGTGGATCGAATGAAGAGCAAATACCGTTCGGAAGGATTGGAGTTTAATGAAGTCGAGGGAAAATTGGGTGAGTTGAAAGGAATTATTTCCGGTTCTGCGCAGCAAGGGGTTCAGGTTCAGGGTGTTGAAGCGTTGCGCGATGGTAGATCTCCCTATGCCCGCGTCTTAGGTCACTTGTATTTTGCGCTGCATGGTTTGTTTGAGCGCATTGGGGCATTTATTGAATCGCTTCCTCAAACGAAGACATTGAATTATTTTTTGTATTCCGCGAACATGCCTTATTCTCCTAAGCAATGGATTGCCATGGTTTCCGTCGTGTCAATATTAGTTTTGATTGCCGCGTTTTCATTGGGAGAATTCTTCTTTCTTTTTTTGCGGTATATTGCGCAGCAGCGGCAATTGGAACTCTCTCCGTTGGTGGTGGCGTTGTCGTATATTATTCCCATTTTTGGGGCGTTTTTCCTCATGTTATTATCTATTCTCGTTGGTTTTCTCATTCCTCAAACCAATGCTCAAAAGCGCGGGGATGAGTGTTCTACGGAACTTCCGTTTGCACTTCGTCACATGGCTACGGAGTTGCGTGCGGGAATAGGTTTGTACAAAACCCTCCAAACGATTGCCAAGGCTGATTATGGAGTATTGTCTCAAGAGTTTGCTCGTACGATTGGGGAGATTGAAGAAGGAACGGATACGCGTGATGCGTTGCGTCATTTTGCCGCGCGCACGCAATCAAAGCCTCTTTCGAATGCGCTGCGTCACATCATGCGCGCCCTGAGAACGGGTGGAAATTTGTCAGAGATTATGGGCACGATTGCGAGTGATGTGAGTTTTGATCTCCGGATGCGTGTGCGTGATTATTCGGAGAAACTAAACTTTTTTGGTGTTATTTTTATTTTTGCTGGAATTGTCATGCCCGTGTTTGTGGGTGTCATGGCAGCGATTGTGAATGGGGGTCTTCCGCTCGGAATCACTATTCCTCTTTCCCCCCCAATCGTTTTGATTTTCTTTTTTCTCATTATGCCTTCATTGTTAGGAGGACTGGCGTATTATTTGTATATCAGCCAACCCCGAGTGTGATTATATGAGTATTACTGAAACCAAAACCCCCTTGGAAAAGTATGCATATTACATGTTGCAGGCTAAGCTGGATGTTCCTCCCTTGTTGTGGATCGCGGGATCATTCATTGCCGCCCTCGCGGTGGGTTTGCTCGTGTTTGCCGGTCTCTTTATTGTTAAGATTAGTGAGCCCTTGTTGGGCGTGTTAGCATTCTTCATCGTGTTGGATGTGATGGTGGGTTATCCTTACATGAAAGGTCGTTCCCGTATCGAGGCGATTGAAGAAAGTCTTCCCGATGCGTTGAAGCAGATTGCGGATACCCTGAAAACGGGTTCCACGTACGAGTATGCATTGCGCGAGGTTGCTTCTTCGCAGTATGGTCCTTTGTCGGATGAGATGAAAAAAGTCTTGCGAAAGTTGGAGGAGGGTGAGAATTTTGAGAACTCCCTCATGTCTCTTTCCCGCAGCGTGGACTCTCGTCTGGTTGGTCGTGTGATTACGATTATTGTTGATACGGTGCGTGCGGGTGCTCAGTTGGCGGAGATTTTGGATGATATTTCTCAGGATGTTCGTGAGATGAATCGTATTATTGCTGAGCGTAAATCGAAAACCATTTTGCAGGTTATTTTCATGGTGGCAGCCGGTGTATTAGTGGCTCCGTTCATTTTCGGTTTGGTTTCCGTGGTGATTGACTTTTTGATTCGCACCTCAGGTAATACGGGTGCGGTCACGGGAGCTAATTTGGTGGCTATTCAGGGTGCGCGCGACTTGATTGTGTTGGCCATTAAGGGGTATATTTTCATTGTCGCGGTTGCCGCTTCGGTGATGATTGGGGCGATGCGTGATGGGAAGCTCTCCAAAAGCCTTTTATACGCGCCCTTGCTCTTGATGCTCGCTTACGCGGTATTTTTCATATCGCAAACACTCGTAGGAAGCATTGTGGGAGCCGGTATCTGATGTGGAATGAAAATCGTGCCCAGACCGCTATGGAAGCATTGCTGGTTGTGGGTATTGTGATTGTCATTGCCACGATCGCTGGTCTCATCATGAAAGGTCTTTTTACGCAGGTGCAGACCGATGTGCAGAATCAAGCGAATACCGTCGTCAATCAAACAAACTAATCTTGAGGAGGAAAAACAAATGGATAACAAAGGACAAGGTGCGTTGGAGTATCTCTTACTCATTGGTGGAGCCGTGCTCATCGCCACGATTGTGTTGTTGATTATTATTGGTTCAACGGGTTCGACGAACAATATTATCAATAACAACTTGAATCAGTTCACTCACGCTCTTGATAACGCAGCGAACTTACCATAGTTTGGTTGCTGGACAAGAGATAATTATGGAACAGCGTGCGCAAGTTGCATTGGAGTACCTCCTCACGGTGGCGTTTGGTGTAGTCCTCGCCACCGTTGCGGCGCTGATTGCGTTTCAAGTGGTTGGAATTGCTCAAGTAGCTGAAAAGAATATTGAGCAGTTCCGCCAGGAAACCATTCTTTCTTTTTTGGGGGATTAGCCATGTTTCCCATTCTTTCTTTTTTTCTCTCACTCATCGGACTATCCATTTCCACGTATACTGATTTGAAATCGCGCATTATTCCGGATTGGATACCCTATGGAATGGTTGTTCTCGGATTGGGATTGAGTGCATACGCCTCATTTGTGGCGCAATCCATTACTCCTTTTTTGTGGTCAGCGGGTGTGACGATTGCTACCTTTATTCTTGCATATATTTTCTGGCGTTTAGGAGCGTGGGCGGGAGGGGACGTGAAATTATTTACCGGTCTCGCGGCGTTGAATCCCTTTAATCCTTTTTTCATTGGGGGTTTTTTCTCTTTTTCATTGGTGTGGGGCGGAAAGGAGCTCTTGGCGGTGGGCGTGCTTCCTTTTTTCATGCTTAATTTGTTTATTTTGAGTATTTTTTGCATTATTCCCTATTCGGCACTGCTTTCCTTGCACGCGCTTCGAAAGTCATCCTTGCGGAAGGAGTGGGCGCATCTTACCTGGCATTCCGTCGTGGATGCGTTTTGGTTGGCGTGCATAGTCGTTTTATTGTATGATTTGCTGGTCCTTTTTTCCCTTCCTTCGTGGGTTATTGTTCCCGTGTTACTCGTCTCATCGTTTTTTCCAGTGGTGGTGAAAAAATTACTCGCTATTGTTTTCGTTGGACTTGTTTTGGCTAATATGATTCCTGCCACGAATGCTTGGAGTGTGTTTGCGGTATTGCTCGTGGTGAATGTGTTGCGTTCCTGGTATGGTTTTGCCCACGTTCACGTGCTCACGTATTCGAAGAAGATTTCTCAATTGGAAGAAGGGGATATTGTGGGGGAGTGGATTGGTCTCGTGAATGGTAAAGTGGTGCGTGAAAAACCGGTTTCTTTCCAAACCATTATTAAGGCTCTTTTCGAGCGTGATTTGGTTTTGCTAATGAAGATTATTCATCCTCCTGGAGAAGCATGGGCCAATCCTCAACAGGCTGCGGGGGTGTATTCTGAACAGATTGCATTATTGAAAAAGGCTGTTCGTGAAGGAAAATTGGAAGATCGTATTTCGCTCAAGGCATCCGCGCCATTTGCCCCTGCGGTGTTGCTCGCGTACATTTTGTTAAACGTTGTTGGGGATGGTCCCCTTGCGTGGGGGATTTTTTCGTGAATCATTTTTTTTATTCACGTGCTTCGCGTGGACAAGCGAGTTTAGAATTTGTATTAGTCCTCATTTTCATGCTCGTTATTATGTCGGCGATTATTGTTCCCTTGGGTCAGCGTTCGCAGAATGCATTGGATGATGTTTCTAAAGCGGGTTTTGCTAGTTCGGGTTTGTCGCATGTGGAGTATACTATTTCCAACATGCTCCTGGTTCCTGGGGGTTCGCGTCAAATTATTGATGTTTTTCTCCCGGTGGGTGCGACCTTTTCGTGTGATCCGGTTGCAAATCTAGTGAACATTACATTTCCACTAAACCGCGATGTATTTGACATTACAGGAACCGCTCCTCCTGAGTGTGTGGATAATGTTTCTCCTAACATTCCTCCGGAGATGGTTTGTACGAAGGCGTTTGTTTTTCCGGCGTATGCTAATTTGCATTGCCAAGGCGACCCTTCCAGCGGATATATGATTGAAACGGGTCAAAATGGTTTTACGCAGCGGTTTAACATTCATTCATATTACATTTCGGGCTCTTCCACTTCCTACGTGGTGGATTTTAACGCGGTGTGATCATTCATGAGTCCCCTTCTTCGTGGTCAAACCAGTGTGGAAGTCCTCTTGGTGATTTCGTTTGTTTTGCTGCTCGTCTTAGGTATCGTTCTCCCATACGTAGAAAATCAAAATATTACCAATGCTGCCCTAACCGCAAAACTGACTATTCTTCCGTACATTGAAAAAAACAGTCTGCGTGCTAAAATTGTTTCCATCGGCCCTGAAGTGGCGGGGGGAGATATTACATTGCACATTCTCACCTCGGCTGCGTGGGATGGTTTAGTTTATGATGAATTGCAGTTTGGTAATCCTGTTTCGGGTTGCATGAATGTGTGCAATAAGGTCGCCGAATTGGGGGCGTATTCTCGTGTCACGATTGATTGGCAGGATTCCGGTTTTGATGTGTGCGGTCCCATTTCGTGCACTCCACCATAATTTTTTTAGCTAGTTTTTAATTCGTTTCTTCGTCATAACCCCTTTCATGTTTCATTCTTCTTTTCTTTGGGTTGCTTTTATTGGATTATTCGTCAGCGGAGTGTGGATTGAGTGGCTGGATCGAGAGATAGTTTTAGTCGACTATGTTTCGGATGCGCTTGCCCTTCCGAATGGGGTTCGTTTTTTGGTTCAGGGGGAAGTTTTTCGTCCGCGTGTGTTGACGAGTGCTCTCGTATTTGACATTTCGAATAGGGGGGTCATGACTTGTTACTACCGTCACCCTCCCGAATCATTATTCCTTTTTTCTCATGATTGGGTTGTTGTTCGTGCGTCTCTTGTTTCAACAATAAACGGTCGATTGTGCGTGGTTTCATCCTTGGAGGCGTTGGATGCTCCTTAGCTTATTTGCCGGTTTCATTATCGGATGGTTGTCTTATCGTGCGGGTTTTCCGATTCTTTTTCCTCTTTTGCTATGGTTGCCCTATCTCGTGCCTTTTTCTGATTCCTATTGGGTTATTGGTCTCGCGGCCGCATCTATTATTGGATTAATTTATTCGATTCCTTCTGCGCTTCCCGAGGATGTATTTCTATCATTCTTCGTTTCTTCGTTCATGGTGGTGGTAGCGTTTTTTCTTTTTCAATTCGTTTCGCTTGATATTTTTGTTTTTCCTATTTTAGTTGTTTTATTGCTTTTCTGGTTTTTTCGTTTGCCTTCTCCTCGTCGTAATTCGTTGATTGGTTTTTTTATTATTTTTTTGGCTGGTTGGTGGTTGCTGCACGTTCATTCTATTTCAACGGCTCTTTCGTCCTTTTTTTCAGGATGGTGGTTAATGTCTTTTACTTCGCCGATTGACAAGAATGATTATTCATTATTGCATAAGATTCGCGACGCGGTTGGTGGTAGTTTTCTTGGTTTTTTGCCGGGATTGGGTCCTGGCATTGCTAATGGACTATTTTTTTCTTCGCGTTCTTCGCATGTATTGGGCATTAGTAATCTTATTTTTTCATTGGGTTATTTTTTTACGCATGATAAAGTGCGTTCGATTTTTGCTTCGGTATTTGTTTCTTTTTCCCCGTTGCCTATTTTTACTGTTTTTTGGTCTCTCTTGCTTATTCTAGTTTTTGGTTTCCTTTTTTGGAACATTTTTCCGAGGATTTCTCTCCCTATTCCGTCGATTTTTTTTTATTTTTTTATTTTTGTGAGTTTTCTATTGTTGGGAGGTTGGCTTTCTGCCGGAGTGTGGATTTTTGCTCTTTCTCTTCGTATTGTTTTTGATTATTTTTCGTTGCCTTGTGAATTGGGTTCCTTTATCCTGCTTCCTTCTATTCTCTGGTTCTATTTTCCCTTATTCTAGTCCTTTTTTTCCCTCCGTGATTAAAAACGCGTGCAGCGCTCTACTTGCATGCGTTTTCGTGGTCAATCGGCATTGGATTTGCTTCTCGGCCTGCTCATTTTGCTGGTTGTTTTGAATATTTTTTCGGGAGTCATGACGCGCTACGAGGAAGTCCAGCGTGAGATATCTATTCGCCAGCAGCTTCGGGATAATTTATCGGTGATGGCTCTATTAACCGGTTATTCGGATAGTTTTTTTTATGAGGCTCATGTGCATCCTCAAACCAACTCGCTTCCTAAAAGTGATTTTGTCTATGATCGTACAAATTATTTTCTTCGTTCCACGGGCGTTGTTTCGCTGGATCGGGTGCGTGGTGTAAACGTGCCGGATCCCTTTCTTTGTACGTTGAACATGGATATTAATGGGGGAATTTATTTTGGGGCGTATGC
>VGJJ01000008.1 GCA_016867455.1 Candidatus Iainarchaeum sp.
GGCGGGTCGGTGTAGGGTTATTGCTGGAGCAATAACCCAGGTTTTCTTTTGACTGGACGACTACTTTTCTTTTCTCAAAAGAAAAGGAGTGTGTATTGAATCCCATCTGGGGCGCTCAGTGGTTATTAGTTGGAAAATGGTTAGATTATTAGATTAGGCGATATCTTTCATTCGCTGTTCGAATGAGTTTCCTGCGGCGAACCAAATTATTCAAGGCCTTCATATACTGGCTTGCAAAAGAAGAACCACCCGTCTTGCTTTTCAAGGTGGCAATGTCAATTTCCCCCATGCGGGTATATTGCGGAATCTGCGCTGCTACCAAAATCATCCGTTCGATTAATTGAACACGCTGTTTATTGCTAATTTTATTTTCACGAATGCGGCTGTTGTAAAGTGTGAGGCGCTCCGATGGCGATATTGAAAAATTTCGCTCTTTGAACGTTTGCCTAAAACCAATTGTTGCCCTGCGTTTACCGTCTGGCCTCCGAGCTTGTTTGCCCCCTACTTCTTTGACCGATTTAGGTGCCCATTTGAGCAATCGTGTCCGAATAACTTTAGCTTTTTGGGAATGATTGCTGATGCGATCATAAATCTCTACGATTTTTCTAAAACGAACCATTCCGTTAGGGGTTTCAAGATTGATGTTAGCCATGGTAAATAGCCTGCGCGCGTCCACTTTCAACGCGGTGAGTTTTTGAATCATTCTCTCGCGAGCGAATTCACGAACATTCGCTTGCACCCGCCCAACCTCTGCCGAATCTTCGTGCAAAATAGATTTACGCAATAATCGAAAAAATGGAAGAAGCTCCGTTTTACTCAATCCAAGCGGAGCCAAACGGTCACTTATTTTTCCCAGTTCCGTTCGAACGCGTGAGCGCTGAGCAAAAACCTCTCGTTTAACCACTGGAAGCAATGCATGGCGCGCCCCTTCTTTTTGAGAAGCATTTTTTTGAATAACCCATTCTCCTGCGGCGCGAATGAGTCCGGTGGAAGAAGCATTCATCAGCGCGGCATGGGCCGTTTCACTCGTTATTTCTTCCGGAGTAATTTTTTCAACAAATTCACGAACCCATTCATGTTTGAAGGATAATCCCGCTTCGTACAAGTGGTGCTCATACATGGCTGCGACGGCGCCTTGAAAAATAGCTTTCTTCATGCTCGGCAAAAGGTGCATGAGCACCATGAATTGACCGGATTCTGGTTTTCGTGAATCAAATGAACGCTTATATTTTTCTTCTAGGTGAGAAATTTTAGTAATTGCCCGCTCATACGTGAGGGAGGAGTCCCGCAGCAGCTCATTCACGATGCCATTAGTTGTTTTTGTTAAAAATGATTTCTCGCGAAGAACCGGTTCAAGAACAGCCATCATTTCGCGATGAAAAACTTCCCTGTTTCTCGGTTTCAATGGATTAAATGCGGTTCGATGTTGGGTGGTTGAAAAATTATCCACGAATGTTGACCAGTGGCGTTCTCTTTCTCTGCGTTGTTCATTTATTGACTGCACCAGCGGTCGCCTTTCAATCTTAGAAGAGTGTTGAGTCAACGGTTGACTGCTCGCCGGTCTGCGTGAATGGGGCATAGGAGTGGTAATTTTTAGTTAGTTAAAAATCTTCCTTATTAACCGGAAAGGGTTTTACCAAATAATGAATACGCATTTCCTCGCCGCCGTGCTTTCCGTACTAGCGTTTGTGACGATTGGCCCCTTCGTCAAAATGCTTTCCCCCACGTTGCCTATTCCACTCATTACTTTCGGGAGGGCTTTTTTTGGATTCGTATTCGTATTATTACTGGTTAAAAAAGCCCATTTTCGAGTGGAAAAATTTCACTGGAATGATGTGCAAGACTATGCATTCGTGGGATTTTTGCTCGCGATGACCATGAGTTTGTATAATTACGCATTTACTCTTTCTCCATTGGCGGACGTGGTGCTGCTGAATTATGCCCACGTGTTCATTTCTCCCGTATTGGCGTGGTTTTTGCTGCGCGAAAAAATTGAACGAAAAACATGGCTATACATTCTCGCGGGATTTGTGGGAGTAGCGCTGGTAAATCCATTCACGGGACAAAGCACGGAAGGAAATTTTGCAGCATTGGGAGCAGGGCTAACCTATGCTCTCATGGCGGTGTACATGCGTAAAGTCGACAAACACCATGGCTTAGGAGACGTAGCCTATTTCCTGGGATTCGCCACCCTATTCTTACTCCCATTCACGGCACTCACTATTATCCCATTGAACGTGTTCACGTATTTTTCATGGCAAACTATTCTCCTCCTCGCGGGAGCGGGATTCTTATCCACGGGATTAGGATATTTCTTCTTCAATTACGCATTAGAAAAATTGCACGTGCACGTGGTCTCTACCCTTGATTTAGCATTGGGCACCCTTTTGGGAATCGTGTTGAGTGTGTATGCGTATCACGAAACACTTTCACTCAACGTTCTCGCGGGAGGGCTTATTATTGTGCTATCGGGAGTGCTTTTTGTTCGCTCGCAACACATTTTGGATGTGCGTTTAAAACTCCCGCGGGGGAAGAAGGGTATATATGCTACTGCATTCCTATCACGAAAAACTAGCGGAAAACATTAACCACACGCTCAACGTGTTACATGTCCCCACGCACGATGCTCCTTCACTTATCGCGATGATGGTTCGCCCTCCTTCTCCGGAGAAAGGAGATTTGTCCATTCCCGTATTCAAACTCGCTCCCAATGGACAAAACCCCGCAGCGTTTGCCCAACAACTCGTGCATCATTTGAAAACAACTGAATTATTCTCCAAATTCGACGCGGCCGGACCCTACGTGAACGTGTTTTTCAACCCGCAAACGTATGCGCAAAAAATAATTGAAAATGCGGGAAGTGTTCCCCCCGTTCCTGGAAAAGATGTCGAACCAGTCATGATCGAATATGCGTCCCCGAATACGAACAAACCATTGCACGTGGGACACTTGAGAAACCTCGCTCTCGCGGAGAGTATGATTCGCTTGTTTTCTCACAACGGGAAAAAAGTCATCCGCGCGCAAGTGATTAATGATAGGGGAGTGCACATTTGCAAAAGCATGCTCGCGTATGAAAAATGGGGACGCTCCACCACTCCCGAGTCAACTGGAATGAAATCCGATCATTTTGTAGGAAAATGGTACACCGAATTCACCAAACACGCGGAAACCAATCCCGCGTTAGAAGAAGAAGCCCAAGCCATGCTCGTGAAATGGGAGCAAAACGATACGCATGTTAGGGAACTGTGGAAAAAAAATAATGAGTGGGCCATCAAGGGAATGTTCCAAACCTACGCACGAATGGGGGCCACGTTTGATGTCAATTATTATGAATCAGAGTTCTATCAAAATGGAAAAGACATTGTGATGCAGGCATATGAGAAAGGGCTCCTCAAAAAAGCAGACAATGGAGCAATCATCGTTCCATTGGAAAAATTTGGACTGCCCGACAAACCCGTTATTCGCGGGGATGGAACGAGTTTGTATTTCACGCAGGACATTTACCTCGCCATGAAACGCTTTCACGATTACCCCACGCTCGAACGCATCGTGTATGTGGTGGCAAGTGAACAAGAAATGCACTTCAAACAATTATTCGCCACACTCAAACTATTGGGTGTTCCCCAAGCAGAGAAATGCTACCACTTAGGGTATGGACTCCTCACCCTGCCCAGTGGAAAAATGTCCTCGCGTGCGGGAACGGTTGTAAACGCGGATGAATTAATGGATGAACTCGTGCAAATGGCTGTGGAAGAATACAACAAACGCAACCCTGAACTCTCAACGAGTGAGATTGCACGCCGAGCGAATGTGATTGCCCTATCCGCATTGAAATTTTATTTGGTTAAGCAAGACGCCAAGAAAGAATTAGTCTTTGATCCCAAAGAAAGCATTTCATTTGATGGGCAGACGGGGCCGTATTTATTGTACACGACGGCGAGAATCCTTTCCATTTTGCGAAAATCCACGCACACATTAGACGTGCACGCGGCAAATTTGCTAACATTGCCCACGGAAAAAATGCTGTTGACTATCTTGTCGAAGAAAGATGAAGTGATTGCTGCTGCGCTGCGCAATTACTCCCCGCACGTTTTAGGACATTATCTTTTGGATTTGGCCAACACCTTTAATACGTATTATCACGAAACCAAAATCATTCAAGAAAATGAAAAATTGGAAAAAGCCCGTCTCGCACTTGCCAATGCCATTCGCCAAACCCTCGAAGAAGGATTGTATTTGCTGGGAATTGAAACGCTGCGAGAAATGTAATTGTATGTTACGATGGAAATATTCTTCCAATGATCTTTTGCACGCGCGAATGATATCTTTGTGGGTGAGCAGTTATTTCCATGCGAACCCATTCTGAAAAATAGGCTTTGTTTCTGGGTTGATTAAGCAAGTGACGCCATTTTTTCTGCCAACTGACTAATTCTCCTTCCCGTTGTCGATCAGCAAAACCAGAAACTTCTATTAAATCGTCCAACGCAAGCTTGCATTGCGTTCGAAGCTTTGTAACTCTTCTCCGCGATTCATTCGGATGCAGCGATTTTGCTGTGCGGGATCTTTTTAATTTG
The DNA here is from genome assembly GCA_016867455.1 of Candidatus Iainarchaeum sp. Classification (GTDB taxonomy): domain Archaea; phylum Iainarchaeota; class Iainarchaeia; order Iainarchaeales; family VGJJ01; genus VGJJ01. The sequence continues at coordinate 4,575 of VGJJ01000008.1, forward strand.
TTTAATTCTCGTAATTTCAAAAGTAGCTTCATGATGCGCGTGTCATTGTTAACAATGTTGCGTTCATATTGTGTCAATTTCTCGCGACGAAGTGAAGGAATATACTCTCCTCTCGCTGAAATAAAATCAACTGGCTGCATCAGAATATTTTCTGCAATTGCGGAATGAAATGCGCGCAATTCCACTGGGTTTAATTTAATTCCGCGTTTTTCTAACACGGCATTTCCCAGGCGTGCCAATGTGCTCGCGCGCAAAACATCTTCTCGCTCACTCGCTTTCTTTTCAGCAAGGTGCCTCTGTGTGCGCAAATTAACACGCATATGCATTTTAGCGTCTTTATGCACACGCACGCGAATAGGGCGAGGTTTGGAATGCATGAGAAATTGATTAGTTAGGAGTATTTATCGTGAACGGTGCTGCGTGTGTAATTATATTATTCCAAATAAATCGCAGGTCTTCCTTTCACGGACTTTGCCATTTTTCCAAGAGGATCATGCGCATCATTCACGCGGATTTCAAATTGCGTGTGCTTACTCAATGCTTGTTGCGCGTCGCGCAACCACGCGGTTTCCCTCGAATCCTTGGAATAAATAAAGCCTAATTTGGGCTGTTTTCCGCGAACAAGCTTTCTCACGTGCTCTAAATCCTGCAAAACGCCCTCAATAAACACGACTTGCTCTTCAATGGCCTTATTAGGCTTACTTTGAGGTTTTGCCACCGTCATTTGGCTCACGAGTTTTCCCAGTTTGGCACGCTCTCCTAATTCTTCCGCGAGGAAAGGGGTGATGGGAGAAAGCAAGAGAATCCATTCCTTCAACACTTGCTTCACCGCGGGACTTTCATCGGCGCCAAACACTTTACGAAAACGTTTTACTTCGTTGAGCGTTTCAAAAAATGCTTTCTGCGCCGCATACATGTACTCAAACTTGTCATACGCATCATAGGCTTCACTCAAACGGGCGCGGAGATTTTCCACCAACCACTCGTGGGCGGGAGTGAGTTTGTTTTCCGTTGATTCGATCGCACGCGTGAGGGTGCGTTCCACGTCATTCAACTTGCTTTTGACTTGAGGGACTTGATTGTCTTTCCAATCTGCCACGCGTTCAAATGAGGCGGAAGAAACAATGAATAACCGTGTCAAGTCCGCGGAATAATCCCTGAATGCGTGCTGCAATGGAATGACGTTTCCTTTGGACTTGGACATTTTCACTCCATTTCGTACGAGCATTTCATTAAATGTCAATCCGCGCGGCCAAAACTTCTCTGGGAACAACAACGTGTGTGTGAACAAGAAGAATGAAATGTGATTGGAAATGTGCGCGGGAGCGGTGTGTCTCAAATCATTGGGGTACCAGTAATTTACTTCCTCAAAAATTTTGTTGGCAATCGCTGCACGAGTATCATTGGTGGGTAATTTTTTTCCGAGCAATGCCGCATCATAGAATGCTTCATCCAATTGTTCAACGCTCAACGAGGCATTGCGAATGTGCGTTACGGCGATGTAAAAAACCATGTAAATCGTTGAGTCGGAGAGGGGCTCAATCATCCACTCATCACTCTCGACTAAAGGGAATTTGGTTCCCAATCCGCGCTTACGAATGCAGGGGCGTTTTTCCAACCAATCAATGGCTTCGTGAATGGATTTTTTGAAATACTCAGGATAAATGGGCATTTTTTCAACTAAGGAGTGGGTTTTCTGTTTCCATTCTTTGGAGGAATAATCCAAAAACCATTGATCATCCATGACCGCAACCACCACTGGATTGCCCGCGCGGGTGAATGCTTTGCGCGTGGGCTCATGCAACGAGTCGCAGCGGGATTTGGCGATGAGGTTTTGGAGGATTTTTTCTTTAGCATGCTGCACACTCATTCCTACGAGAAAACCATTCTTGAGATTCATTTTTCCTTCATAGAATTCCTTCTTGTAAATCTCTTCCGTGGCCGCTTGAATCCCCTCGCGGTGCTTCAAACTTATGGCCTTGTGCGCGGCGAGAAGTTTCTCTATTCCCTCAAAGCCGGGAGTATCAATGATAGTGATGGGTGAAATTTTTTCCGCAGATGGATACTTTTGTTGCTTCAATTCATACAAGGCAATAAAATCCCAGGGAGCGTGAGCGGGAACGGAATACACGACTCCGGTTCCCTTTTCCGCGGATACAAAACTCGCGGGAAGAATGGGAATTTTTGTTTTCTCATCTAAGGGATTACTGGCATGCTTGTCAATGAGGCTTTGTCCGGAGAATTTCTCCATAATTTCAAACTTTTTTCCCTGCAATTGCAATTTCTCAATGGCTTTCTCGGCAATAATCCATTCTTCATTGTTCCAACGGGTACGGGCGTATTCAATTTGAGGGTTTATCCACAAATTGGTGCAACCAAAAAGTGTTTCTGGACGCAGGGTGGATGCCACCAAGAATGCGTTGGGTTTGTCAAAGGGAAACTTGACTAATGTGTATTCTTGAATTTGCACTTTGTCCGTGTCCCCATCCTTAATATCATCTTCCCCCACCGCGTTTTTGTCTGCGGGCGAGTAGAGAATAGGATATTTTCCTTTCACTAAGGCACCCTTCGCATAGAGTTTGCGGAATTGCCAGTGAATAAACTTCTGGTATTCCTTATCCATCGTGGTGAACATGGGGCGCCAATCAATGGAACATCCTAACTTTTGCAAATCTTCTTGAACATGGGAGGCAAAATAATTGGCTACATTGGCGGGATCAACAAATGATTGAATAAGGGACTGAATTTTTTTAGGGTCCTTTTCATAAATCCCCACATATTCCGTATACAATTTTTTCATTTCCTCATCATTGCGTTTGAGTGCATCACTAATGGCAAGCACCGGTGTTCCCGTCACGTGGAAACCCATGGGCCAAAAAACATTCTCTCCTTTCAACCGGTGAAAGCGCGCGGTGACATCCCCATTTGTGTACGTTCTTCCATGTCCCACGTGCAGGGGTCCAGTGGGGTACGCATACGGAACGGTGAAAAAGAACTTTTTCTCTTTGGAAAGAGACGAGGGTTCAAATACGTGTAACGAGTGCCACTTTTCCACCCATTTTTGCTCAAGAGAAGTACTCATATTCAACGCCTGGATAAGGCAACATTCATGAAAAAGGGTTTTTAATGAGGCCCTGCCAGCCGGGCAAAATGCGCGTTTGTTGAGTGAGTTTCTGATAATGATGGTCGACTGTGCGCTTGTTCACATACGGGCGGTGTTGGCGAAAACCCCCATTGAAGGAGTGGGGGATGTGCAACAATTCATGAATGATGGTTTTGATTTGCTCCTCTTGGCTTTGCCGATCAAATTTTTCAGAGACTAATTCGATAGCATAAAAAGGGGGCTGGTTTATTCCCAATTGAATAATCTTAGGCATCGTGTGGATGCGCGCAATCACCCTGCGGGATTTGCTACCAATGGATTTGAAGCACGTGACCCTATCTTCCGGAATGTGCCTAAATTCAAGCTGGCGAATGAGCTCCATTGTTTTCGTGGTCCATTCTGGAGAGTGTGTATATTTCATGGGAAAAATGATAGGAAAGATGCGATTAAATACGTGTGCTTATTTTTTCACCAAAAACCTTTCTCGCCCATGACAAGGGTTTTCTGCTCGAGGGATCGCTTCTGAAAAAGCAACTCCAATAAGGCCATGCGCACAAACAACCCATTTCCCGCCTGCCTAAAGTATGCCGCTCTTGGGTCTGCGTCAATCGCGGGAGAAATTTCCCCCACGCGTGGAAGGGGATGCATGATAATGGTATTCGGCGCGAGGCGGGAGAGGATGGTTTCATCCACGTTGCAGCAATTCTTCATGCGCAAATACTCATTCTCGTCCGCGAAACGTTCTTTTTGCACGCGTGTAACATAGAGCACGTCCACACTGGACAAATCCTGTGGAAGCGTGTCCGTTTCCGTGTAGGAAATATTTTTTTCACGCAGAATTTGAGTATAGGATTCGGGCATTTTCAGTGTGGGAGGGGAGACTAGTGTGAGTGTGTTCTGAGGAAAAATGGACAACAATTGGATGAGCGAATGAACCGTTCTCCCATACAATAAATCACCCATCAAAATGACGTTTAATTTATCCATGCGCCCGTGTTCGCGCCAAATCGTGTACATGTCCAACAAGGCTTGCGTGGGGTGTTCCCCCGGACCATCTCCCGCATTGATGACGGGTACTCGCGATACGGAAGCGGCTTTTTCCGCGGATCCTTTTTCAAAATGGCGCAACACGATGACATCCGCATAGTTTCCCGCGATGCGTATCGTATCCTCGAGGGTTTCTCCCTTTGTAACCGAAGAAAAGTGACCCGCAGCCTCGGTACTAATCACGCGCCCTCCTAATCTATTCATCGCGGACTCAAATGAAAAACGCGTGCGTGTAGAGGGTTCATAAAAAAGAGTGGCCATGACTTTTCCATTTAACACGGGAAATAATTTTTCATTCACCACGTTTTTTTCCATTTCGAGAGAAAGTTCAAACAAACGCTGGAGAATAGAGGGGTCGGCAAACTGCCGGGTGGAAAGAACATGACTTATTTTCATTCAAAAAAGTCGCACAGCGTTGAAGTATATAAGGGTGTTTGACGCTCAACCGGTATGACACTCATTCATGATAAGCGCGTTGTTAAATTTAATGAAAAAAAGGAAAATACGCGGAAAGAGTTTGAAGCAAAAAATGGATGTAACCGCGTATTTACGCACGTGGTCCGCGCAGGAATTATAAACGAATTGGGGTTCTCCAACCTACTGGAGTGATAATGAATGAACCTAGCAAAAATTGGAACCGGTCATCGAGCGCCGGATGTGGTGAATGTTATCATTGAAAACCCTGAAGGAGAAAACAACAAGTACGAGTTTGACAAGGAATTAGACGTCATGCGCTTGGACCGCGTCATGTATTCAGCAGTGTTCTATCCCACGGATTATGGGTTTGTCCCACAAACGTTATGCGAAGACGGAGACCCTCTCGATGCATTTGTACTCAGCACGAATCCCATTCACCCCGCGACTCTCGTTGAGGTGCGACCCATTGGTTATATCAAAATGGTGGATGGAGGAAAACGCGATGATAAACTCCTCTGCGCCCCCCTGCATGATGCACGATTTACCCATGTGAGAGATTTGAAGCACGTGGCGCCGCACACGCTGGAAGAAATTGGACACTTCCTTTCCACGTATAAAATGCTCCAAAAGAAAAAAGTAGAAGTGCATGGATGGCACAACGCAGCAGCAGCCAAAAAACTCATTCGTGATTCCATCAAAATGTTCAATGCAGCGAAGAAGTGAAGGTATTATTTTTTCTTGAAATTATTTTCACATTATTCACGGATGAGGCGCTCCACCTAACGCGGTGTTTAGTGTAATTTGCACCACCACAAAGACAATGAATAAACCAATGAGTGCAATTCCATCCCGCCGCGTGAGAACATGACCATCATCCATGTAGGTCGTTACCATGAGTGCGGAAAAAACCATGAATAAGGCAGCCAATCCAATGATGCCCACGTGAACGGGGAATGGGAAGATAATGGCCATTACCCCAATTGAAAACGTGGCATCCAGGACCACATTTCCTAATACGTCTCCTAATGCTACACTCTTGTGGTGGGCCATCACTGCTTGAATGGAAAAAGTCAACTCAGGGAGTGCAGCGCCAATCGAAATTAAAATCAATCCAGCCAAAATTTCAGGGAAACCAATGAAGTGAGAAATCTCCACGGCGGAAGTGACCACAAAATGCGAGCTCACAAAAATGAGCAAAACCATGATGCCAAAAGCTACTAATTCAGGAGCAATTTTTTCCCACGAAGAATTAATTTTTTTCTCACAAATTGGTTCATTCTTCAACATTAGGATGAAATATATGATGCACGTGAGCACGAGGACAATTCCATCAACCTGCGAGAGGAAACCATCCACCATTAATGCCAGCGGCAAACCGAGTGCGAACAAAAAACCATACGAAGAAATTCGGTCAGTGCGCTGCGTGGGGATAGATTTACCCAGAATTGCCACGATACCAATGACTAATGTCAAATCCACAATATTATTTCCAATAATCGCCCCTATTCCAATTTCGGGAATGCCTTCAATCGCTGAGTTTACTCCAATAAAAAATTCAGGGAGAATGGAAACAAATCCTGCGATTAGAAAAGAGGTCACAAACTCCGAAATATTGAAATGCTGGGCGAGTTGAACAATATACTTCACTGCGAGCGAGGCGCACTTGATAAGTATCAGCGAAAAAACGAGGAACATCACTACCTGCACGAAGAGGGTGGATTCCACTCCCACAATCTCATGGGCGGCAGGCAATTCAACAACCATACACGCTCAACGAGTAAAAACCGGCTTAAAAGGCTTTGGCGCGGGGTTCACGTATGGAGAAAAAAAACCAAATTGAATCCAAAAGTGAATTGCCTGTTTTGGCGCACGAATGCCCTCACGTAGACGTGTGCGCGGGCTGCCCACTCATGAGCATTCCGTATTCTCAGCAATTGGATTCCAAAAAAAATGTGCTGAAAAACCTCTTGATGTATTTCATGAAAGACTTTGAAATAACTCCCTCTCCCCAAATTATTTTCCATCGCAACCGAGCGGATTTTTGGTATTCTCCGCAAAAACAATTGGGTTTTAGGCACAAAAATAATCGATTTGAAGGAACACGTGTAACCAGCTGCCAGCTCATTTCTCCGCGTGCGCAACAAGCGTACATTTTTCTCGAAAACTATTTGCACGAAAAAAATATTCCCCCGTATTCCGTGCTCGAACACAAAGGATTTTTACGCTATATTTCATTTCGCGAATCCAAAACAAATGGACAACTCATTATTGCAATAAACACGTTCACCAACACCAATGAGGATGAAAAAATAATTGAAACCCTCGCAAACAAACTCATTTCACGCCAACACGCGGATGGCGTGGTGTGGGTGCACAATCCCACGCTCAATGATACCGTACAAGGGGAAATTTTCAGGACGTGGGGGAACTGCATTTTGATGGAAAAAATGTCCGGCCTTCCATTGCAGTATGATGCAAATTGCTTCTTTCAAACGAATCCTCGAGCGGCGGAAAATGCTCAAAAATACGTGGTGGAGTTGATTCACGCACACAACCCAAAGGCCACCATTCTCGATTTGTATTGCGGCGTGGGGTTGTTTTCGCTTCCACTTGCGATGAAGGGGCATTTTGTGAAAGGAATTGAATTATCTAAAGATAGTATTATTTGGGCACGAAAGAACGCGCACAATTTAGGACAAGAAGAAGTTTCATTCGAAATAGCCGATGTTCCCATAAAACTCAAAGAAATGGAGAAATCCCGTGAAACGTTTGAAACCATCCTATTTGACCCCCCTCGCTCGGGAGTGAGTAAAAAGATTTGGCGACGCGTTCTGCGTCAGAATCCAAAACAAATCGTTTACGTTTCGTGCAACCCAGCGGCACTCAAACGCGATTTGGAGTGGCTTTCGGAATACGCTGATTATCATATTGAAAACGCGCGTGCGTTTGACTTTTTCCCCCATTCGGAACACGTGGAAATTGTTGTGGACATCCGCGTGGAAAAAATTAAGGAATTCAAGATGGGCGGATAGTTTTTCGCCAGAATTTTTGGGAACTAAATCTTCATGAGCGCAGCGTCAATTCCATCCGTGTTCATGAGCTTGGCTTGCGCGACTTTCTCCGAACCGCCGCCGCTTCCTTTGGCATAGGCGAGGATTTGCTGAATGGCATTCTTAGCATTAAACATGCTTGCACTTCCCGACATGGCCACCACAAACTTGGCGGGGATGGAAACCAATACTACACTCAACGTGGGGTTTTGATTCACGAGGAGTTGGGCCAATTTCATGGTCTGCTCTTGAGGGTATTTCACGTGCTCTACAATCTTGCTCCCCTTCGCCTTTGCTTTCAATGCGATTGCATCCTGCGCGAGCTTCTCATCCATTAATGATTCGGCTTGCTTGCGCCACATCTTGGCCTCATCCACCAAGTTCTGTGCGGCTTTCTCCAAGTCTTGCTCGGTAGTATTGAGTATTTGCGTCACGCGCGCAAGTTTTTCCTCTCGTTCCTGCACCCACTTCAATGCCGGCTGTCCCGTGGAATACGTTATGCGTTCGATACCATCCTGAATGCTTTCCACTTTCATCACCTTGAAGAAACCAATCTCCTGCGTATTATTAATATGTGTTCCCCCGCAGGCCTGAATATCCACATTTTCAATCTGAACCAAACGAAGTTCTTTCCCAGGGACGAATCCTCCTTGGTAGATGCGGAAACCATATTTTTGTTCCGCATCCGTACGCGAAACGGTGAATTTATGGACGGGAATTTTCATTTGGACATGTTGTTCAACTAATTCCTCAATTTTTTTGATTTCGTCATCGGTAATTTTCTTATAATGCGTCACATCCAAATGGGCTTTCTCCGGAGACTTTTGCGCACCGGCCTGCCAAATGTGATTACCCAATACTTTACGACACATGGCATTCAACAAATGGGTGGCAGTGTGATTGTGCATCAAGTTGGCCCTTCGTTCGCGCGAAATGAACCCATTAACCATTTGACCTGCATGAAATGCGCTTGGGTTTTCGACTTCATGCAAAATGCGGTTTTGAATCTTTTGAACATTTTTCACGCCGATAGTATTGAGCGTTCCCGTATCAAAACTCTGCCCTCCCCCTTCGGGATAGAATAGTGTTTGGTCGAGAATCACGTTATTTTCCACCACGCCCAACACTTTTGCCTCAAACTCATCATTGTACAATTTTTCATAATACAATGTTTTCGTCTCCGGGAATTTTTCTACGCCCAATGCAAGAGTGGTTTTCTTTTCTTTCTTCTTTTCATTCTTCACACTCACTTGCTCGTAAAAATCAAACACTTCCTCCACTTGAATGCCGCCCTTTTTTCCAAAATCAACCGCCATTTCATATGGAATTCCATGGGATTCGTATAATGTTACGAGTTCTTTTTTCTCTAATGGTTTATTTTCTTTTTTCAATTTTTCAATGATGACTTTCATTTTCTTCTGCCCTGTTTCTTGGAGGGCATTGAATTTCTTCTGCTCTTCTCGCACTACTTCGATGGCGGTAGGTAATCCCTCTTGTAAAGAGTCATCAAAACCTTTCAACTCTTTTACATGGTCCTGCAAAATTTTGCTGTAATCGAGATTGAATGCAAACTCGGAATTGAAACCGAAAACACGCCTCATGAGCAAGCGCAAATTATACCCTCCTCCGCCATTGGAAGGAAGCTGCCCGTCCGTGCACGTATACAAAATAGTCTTCAAGTGATCGGCCATGGCATATAATGCTTGCAACGAGCCAATGCGCGAGAACAATTCTTTCTCATCCATTCCCAATTGCTTAGCAATCATTTGACGCTTCTCTTTCACATTGCCTTCTTCCATGTTCAAGAGGCCGGATAGTTTTGCGTATTTGGCGAACAAATCCTCATCCAAGTGAACACCGGTGTTGCGCTTCATGTTACGCACAACTTGTCCAAACGTGGACTCATAACTCGTTGCTGCCCCATTCGTGTACCAGGCTAAGCGTTCCAATCCCGCGCCCATATCAATAACTTTGGTGGAGAGTTCACGTGAACTGCCATCATCCATTTCTTGGAATTGCATGAATACACAATTTCCCAACTCAATACCATTGGCATAATACTCAATCGAGGGGCCAAACGTTCCTCCGCCCGCCCACACGTCTTCCATGAAAATTAAGTCCTCTTTTTTCACGCCAATAATTTGTGTCAAATAATTGTAATCATGCTCGAGTGCTTCATCTTTCCAATAAAACGTTCCTTTCTCCGGAGTGTTAAACGCGTGCTGTCCAAACATGACAAACCCCGTATAATGTCGGCCCGTCACTCCCACATTTCCCACATCATTGAAGCGCAAACAATGCTGCGGCACGATCAACGGATTGGCGGGGGGTTGCACTTCTCCCGTGACCACATAAGGTTGAAAATCAATTATACTTGCGTTGGTGAAATACAAATCATCTCTCCAGCGTGAAACCACGGGAAAGCGTTTGATTTCCGTGTGACCATGTTTGGTAAAATATTCGGAGATTTTTTTCCACGTTTCCACGTAACCATAATTGTGCGTTTTTTGACCGATGAATTGGTATCCCACACACTCGGAGTCGGCGCACACTTTTCTATTCGCACCAAGGCTCCAAAACCACTTGTGACATTTTTGACATTGATGACGCGAAAAACCTTTGCTGGTGAGCGTGTCAATTTGGTAGTGTTTTTGCCACTCCTGGGTGAATTTTGTCTTCAACGCGACTTTGTCGACCATATGTTCAACAAGGGGGAAAAAGCCTATAAAAGAAGGGCGCTCAATGACTCGTGAAGTAACATCCATTGGCCAAAAGCCGGGTTTAAAAGAAATCCCTTGGAATTTTCTTATACTGTCTTTTGCAGGGGTGCCGCAGTGGTCTACCGGGCTAGGTTGAGGTCCTAGTGGCTTAGTGCCTTCAGCGGTTCAAATCCGCTCCTCTGCATCGAGGGTTTCGTTCCTCGATCCCGATTTCGTGGGGTCGATGCGCGACCCCACTCATTTTCGCTCACCTTTTCGTAAAAGGCGCGTTCTGTTTCCGCCCTCCCGCCTATTCTTAGCCAAGGAGTTATTTTTTCATTTGAAAATAGCCGTCTTTGAACGTGTAACCCGGCATGGGTGTTTTGCGAATGCGCAGGCCGAGTTCTTGAAGTGTCTTAATTGTTTTTTCCAGCCGCAAAAATGAGGCATACGGCGCCCCGGCGTAATTTAATTTCATGATGCGTATTAGCTCATCCATTGCCTTAGTCAGTTTTACTTTTTCCCTGCTCGGAAAAATATTCCGGCTCTGAAGGTTTTTTTCTAACTTGTTTCCAATCATCATGGAATAATATCCGATTACTTTTCCCTCGTTTGAGATTACTGCAATGTGACTAAACCTAAGATTTTTGGCTGGTATACGAATTTGGTGTTTGGTGAGAATGTTCAATAAATCAATCGCCGATGGACATTGGCTCATTTTTTGTTCAATGACATTTTCCACGTTGAATGTAGGGTGCGTGTGAATAATCGAACGAACTTTCTCATCGAGGGGGAGAGCATTACTCCAATCAAATGAACGCACTAGATTTGCCTCCCGCACTTCACCCGTTTTGTATTTGCGTAAATTAGTTTCCAGCATGCGCACGTTAGGAGTGTTTTCAAGCGTTTGTTTAACTGAATTACCGGTTCGTAAGGAAGTAATAATGGGGGGGCGTGAACGAACTTCTTTTCTTTTTTGTAATTCAGCGAGTTGTTCTTCAGAGAGTGGTGCGGTGCGGCAACTCATTATACTTGCCGCGGCAAGTGCAGCGGCTCCTTTGAGAAAATTTCGGCGAGAAAATGTTCGCGGTTCAACTATTGGTTTGGCACGCACCGGTTTTTGTAGACGCGCACGTCTGAAAATTTTCAAGGGCATATGATACGAAAGAATTTGAACAATATATGTGCGTCGCCGGCCACCGCGCAAATTTTTGCCAAAAATTTGATAAAAAGCCTATGTGGGGATTCGAAGAATCCCCGATAATAGTCTGCCGACCCGCCAGATGGATAATGGCGCGCGTCGCCGGCCGTAAGCGGCCTTCTGTTTTATCCGCATTCGCCTAAGCGTCTACTGAGAGACTTGCACGCCCCCAGCGGAGACCCGTTTCAATGCCCTGCACGCAACGTCCTCTCTTCGAGTCATCCTGCGCGTGCACGCAGACCGTGTCTGTGCCTCCGCAGCCCTTTCCAAGGCGGTTGGGGTTTTGACGCGTGGGCCGACTTTCCTCAGCGCGGGGAATTGCACCCCGTACCGTCAGCGGACCACCGGCGACGCACGATCAACTAGGGACAAATTGTCTTTATTAAGGGCGGGGACACTTTTTCACGTATGGGTTTAGGTGAATGGATTGGGCGAAGAGTGCATAATTGGACAACGAAACCATTTCCCGAAGGAATGCCTCCCGCGAATGGTGCTAAAAGCAGCACTCCTGCTGCCACTTCTTCACCGACTAAATCTTCTCCTTCCAATCGAATGGACGCGAGCCCATCAGCCCCTGCGCAGACAATACCCGCTATTGCGAATGAAACCCCTAAAGAGAGCGCGCAAGAGATTGCCGAAAAAATAATGATACTTATTCCATACATCAAACAATATCGTTCTCAAGGAATGCTGGCTGAGGAAATAGAATCCTTTTTGAAAGAACACGGGTGGCCCGAGTATATCGTTCGAAAAGCTTTGCAGAAAGCGTAATCTTATTTCTAATTAATTTTTTTTTAAAATTCGAATTATTTTCCAAACCTTCGTTCACGTGACTCGTATTCACTCACAACAAGTGACAAGTCTTCGCGTGAAAATTCAGGCCAATATTTATCCATGAAAAATAATTCAGAATAGACGCTTTGATAGGTGAGAAAACCCGACAATCGCTGCGTATAACCTGTACGGACAATCATGTCCGGGTCATTGAAATTGGAATACAGGTATTGCTTGAATGAATCCTCATTAATGGTATTCACATCAATCTTTTTTTCGGAAACATCGTGTGCTAATTTCTTGGCCGCATCCACTATTTCCGCGCGGCCATTATACCCCATTGCGACATTGATTACTCGTTTGGCATAGTCTTGGCTTTTTTCTTGAATCGTATCCATTTTTTTACGCAAATGATTGGGGAATTTTTCTAATCGTCCCAAAAACTTAATGGCAAACTCATTCGTTTTGTACACTTCTTCTTTCAAAATTTTGTCAGCTTCTTTTTCAAAAATAGAAAACAATACGTGCATTTCTCCCGTTGAACGAGTAATATTTTCCAAGGAAAGCGTGTAGAACGTGGCCACTTTAATGGAGGGATAATCGTTCAACCAGGACATGACATCCCAGGAGCGCTGCGTGCCCAATTGGTAGGCGGAGGCTAAATTCATCCCATTCTGGGAGGCATACCGGCGATTGCCGTCGGGGATAAATGCAATGGAGGAGAGAGTCATAGGCTCACAACACGAGTAGTAGGTAAGATGGGTCCGTTAATATTTAAAGGCCTGTCTCGTGGGGAGTACAATCGTCCAATGGTAAACGCATGACAGCCGACGCGCCGGACCCCCCTGCGAGTGAAACGGAAGGGTTGACTCCCAGCGAGAAAGAAAAATTATTGAAAGAATTGAAAGAACGATTAAAGGAAATAGAAAAACTCAAACGAGAATTAGGTGTAGCGGTGAATGAAAACCCAAACCCGCGTGTTTCACCCATTGAAAAAGAAAGGGAATCATCCTATCCTATTTCCACCGGACGCGTGCGTGAGGAAGTGGAAGAATTGCGCGTGCCTCCTCTTGAATTATTGGATGATAAACCCTTACTAAAAAAGAAAAAAATGGAACAGCTTGTTTGAGGGCATGCGCATGACTTCAATCTTCACGAAGAAAAAAAATGAACTCATTTTGAATCGCGTGAAACACGCGCGCACGTTTACGGAACGATTTTTGGGACTCATGATGGTTTCGCCGAGAGAACATGATTATGCGCTCGTGTTCCACATGCATGATGAAAGCAAAATCGGGGCGAGCATTCATATGTTATTCATGAAGATGCCCATTGACGTATTATTTTTAGATGCCCAAAAAAAAATAGTTGATTTTACCACGTTGAAGCCGTGGGCCATTAATTATACTCCCGTTCGCGCGGCCAAGTATGTGATTGAGCTGCCCGCGGGAACCCTTCCTCCGTCCACGCTGACTGGTTTGCGCGTGCAGTGGAAATAATTTCGTGTAAAAAGAGGTTGAGCCGCGGCGTGTGCAGGCGGCCCAACCCATTTGCCTTTTGGGTCATTCCAAAATGGGGTGAGGTGGAACAACCACGTGTAACGTGGCGGGAGAGTGTATAATTTTCTCTCCCCTGCAAACTGAACCCTGTTGCGCGTTCCAGTACGAAAACCATACTTCAACTACATAATTCGGTTTTCGCTTTCCTTTAATCCCTTTAGGATAACTCCCCTGCATGGATGAAAACAACCCTCCGCACGAGCACTCAAGTGATTCCCAAACCAATTGGTGGGGAGTCCTTCCTGAAAAAAGTCTTTACTTACAGGGAGCATGGCCCATTTTATCGAGGGATGAGCATTATTTGCTGACACAGACCCTTGAATCATTTTATGACTACCCTCCCAGCAATCAAAACACACTCCTATTGAACCGCGTTTTTAGAGAATACTGCGAAAAAAACCACCTATTATTGGAAAACGAACAAACCGATTATTTGACCACGCTCCTTGATTCCCTTGTCCAGGGAGCGGGTCCCCTTACTCCTCTTTTGGAAAAGGAAAACCTTGAAGAAATAGCCATCACCGGAATTGGAAGTGAACACCCCGTAAGGGTTTACATCGCCGAAAAAGGATGGGTGTGCACCCCGCTCTATTTCACGGGTGGCAAAATGCTCATCGCACTCCTCAATCGACTCGCATTAGGAAGCGGGAAACGATTAAGCGCACTCACTCCTATTCTCAACGCACAAATCAATGGAAACAGGCGACTTCACGCGAGCATCTTCCCCGTATGTCTGCGTGAAGTAGAAGCAAGTATTCGAAAATACGTGGTGCGCGCCACGAATCCTATCCACTTGGTGCAAACCCACATTCTTTCTCCCGCAGCAGCCGGATTTCTCACTATTGCGATGCAAACCGATTGCAACATCCTCATCGTGGGAAACACGGGGAGTGGAAAAACAACCACGCTCAACGCGCTGCTCGGATGCCTCCCTCCACAGGAAAGGATTATTCTCGTGGAAGAAACCCCTGAATTAGACGTGAAAAATGATCACGTGATCAGACTTTCTCCCGCCGGAGAAACCATATCACTCTCCACGGTTATTCGTGAAACCCTACGCATGCGACCCGATCGTGTGGTGGTGGGAGAAATACGTTTTCCCGAAGAAGCACGCGCATTCATGGAAAGTGTGCTCGCGGGACAAGGAAAAGGAACATATGCCACGTTTCACGGACAATCCACGCACGAAGCCCTCACCCGTTTGCGTCAATTCGGATTACTTGAAAGCGATGTGGGATGGATTAATGTGATTATTGTTCAACGACGATGGAGTGAGGAAAAAAATGGCACACTCATGGAACGGCGCGGCGTGTGTGAAATCGCCGAAATCATTCCCATTCCCGAAGAAAAAAATAATTCCATTTCGTGGAAAATAAATCCCTTATTTCAACGTAATCCTTCCACGAATGAGTTAACGGAAATTAATTCAAGTGTACTGGTTCGGCAGCGCGCCGCGTGGCGATTCCCCACTCACGAATGGGGGACATTACTCCATCCGAATATTCCCCTGAAAACAAACCAACCAATTACTGAAACGCGCGAACCAAAAAAAAGAGGAGCGAATACGCGTGAATAAAACGGCTTCATTATCATTCACGACTCCACTGTTGCATCGAATCCATTCCTGGAATGAAAAACGCATGAATGATGCGTGCGTGGATGGATTTATTTCAGCCATTTTAACGGAATGGAACACATCATCATTCGAAAAAATGCTCACGCGAGCAGCGGAACAAACTCCCTTTCCATTGCGCAAACACGTGAAAAAAATGCTCCATCGCGTGGGAGAAAAAGGAATGAGCATGGATGAAAGCCTGGAATTATTTTCGAAAGAATATGACACAAGCATGGGGACGCGCACCATTAGCTTGTTGAGGCACGCGTACAAGAATGGATGCACACGCTCAACAAGGGATGCATTTACCCAATTAGGGGAGGATGCGCGCGAACACGCGAGAGTGCAATGGAAAACCTACGCGAACAAACTCGTGGTGTACTCACTGTTATTCATCGGAGTTTCCGCCCTCGTTCCTGCCCTATTCCTCGCATTCGTAACTATTGGGAGCCGCTTCTTAGAACTCAGTCTCACGCAAACAGACATCCTATTCACTACTTTCCTCATTTTCCCCTTGCTAGATTTAGGAGTTCTAGTTGGAGTACACCTCCAAAAACCCCCCATTCCTCGAATGAATACTCCTATTTCCCACGAATGGAATCACGACCTATTCAATTATTTTCATGCATGGAAAAAACGATTGGATGAAATAATCCGACTCAATGGTGATTCTCGCGGAGTGAGTGGAATGATGTACACGTGCACGCTTTGCGCCGCAGGATTATTCATCGTGGCATGGACATTCTACCTGCGCAACCCCGAATGGGGGGCGTTTTGGGCGAGCACATTCTTGTTTGCATTAGTGGGGCCGTTTCTCGCATACGGAATATGGAACATTATCGCGTTTGAAAAAAATACTCAAACGATGGAAAAACAGGCCGGAGAAGCACTGCTGATCCTTTCATCCATTCCTCATACAGAATCATTTGTTTCGCAATTAGAGTGGGTCTCCACCATTACTCCTCAACCATTACGTGAAACATGGAAAAAAATGACGCAAACTATTCAACAAGGAAAAAACCCCGAGGAGGCATTCGAATTATTATTTCACGCGCGCAACTCGAGCATATTAGAAAGTGTTTCCTCGTTGATGAAACAAACCTACGAGAGCGGAAATCCCTTTGGAACACGAGCACGTGAATTAGCTCAAAAAATAATGACGCATCATTCCTCCTTGCATGAGCGCCGCTCCGTATTGCTCGTAGAAAAATACACGATTCTCTTTGCGGGAGGAATACTCGTGCCCTTCCTCTTAGGCATCCTCACGGGGGTGGTTTCATCACTCCCATTCACGACAAACACTTCCCTTATTCCCGAGGGGGCAGACGCATTGTTTACCACCGCGTTGCAGGGAGTGAGGGGATACTTGCTCTTGTACGCGTGCATCGCGGGATTATTTGTGGGAATGCAGGAAGACAAGTGGGGAGAAGGAATGGCCTACAGCCTTATTCTATTACCAAGTGCACAAATCATTTACATGATAGGAAGTGCATGGGTGGCGTGAGAATGAGTCATAATAGGGGTGGCTTATAAACCAAAAATGCTTTCTCCAACCTATGGCAGCCACTAAGAAAAGTCCCTCCACCATGAAAAATGTGGGTCTCCGGAACGGGAATGGAATACACCTGAAAGAGCCCTCCGTGCGATTCGTGGAAACCGAGCACGTGAACAAAAAAGGGTACACGCTCATTGAAGGATTTCCCGGCACCGGACTGGTGGGTACGATTGCGTGCAAGTATTTGGTTGAAAATGTCGAGTTTAGAGAAATTGGACACTTGCACTCGGAATTATTCATGCCAATTATCCGCATCAAAAATGGATTGCCTGTTTTTCCCTCGCGAATATTTGTGAATGAGAAACTAAAACTCGTCGTATTAGTCTCGGAACAAGTGATTCCCCGACCATTTATTCCCCGCGTGGCCCAAACCGTAGTGGAATGGATTCTACAGAATGAATTGGCACGCGTTATCTCCCTCGCCGGAATAGAAACGGGAAACAAGGCCGATGTCAAAGTATATGGAATAGCCGCCAACCCCGAAAGCAAGGATATTTTCAAAGGATTAGACGTGGAAATGATTGAAGATGGAATCACCACCGGAGTCACCGCTATTATGCTGCTGCACCTGAAAGAAAGCAACGTGAGAGGAGTCTCTCTGCTTGGAAACGTCACGTTTGGAGCAGACTACAAGGCAGCCGCCGAACTAATCAAACGATTGAATAAACTCCTCAAGCTCAATTTGAAAGTCGAACCATTGTATGAACAAGCGAAGAAGACCGAACAAGAAATCCTAGCGCAACTCAAGAAAGTACAAGAAACACAAGAAGCCGAAGACCGAATGGAACCCGGAAAAGGACCAAGCTCGTACGCGTAACGCCATTATCCATCTGGCGGGTCGGTATAGTAGGATGACTGCGTCATCCCACGTCTTGTCATTCAATTTTATTGGTCAACGATTTTGCTGATTAATTATACTACTTTTATTTTTTTGATCCAAATATATTCCCGCGCACACGAGACCAATTAAGAGTACGAATGCGAGCAATCCCGCAAGGGTTTCAGGCAAGGAAGGAATGTTGAATAATCCCTCTCCTCCTTGAGCAGTGTTGATGTTGAACACATTATCCCCCGCTTTCCCAGAGACGGTACCATCGGGGTTGGCTTGGAAGCCCACTCCCTGGTTCTTGAAGTTCTCATTCAAGGGAATAAGTTGCGCATTCTCCGCATAATACATTCCCTTGTTGGGATCATAATAGAATGAACCGCCTTTTCCAGACGCTGAACGCAGGACTTCACTCTGTCCATCATATGTCAACACGGGTTTACCATTCTCGTCCGTAAACTTGAGGGAGTGCGAAAGACCATCTTCCGTCTTGATGGTGATGGTGCCATCCTCATTCTGGAAAATATCCTCAATAGGTTGATCGTACACTTCTCCGGTATTTTTATCAATGACTTTGAAGAATTGCTTGCACTCTCCATCGACGAGTTTAGAGTACAAAATGAAACGCTTATTTTCAGTCTCAAACACTTGGAAGGGACCATTCTTCTCCAACCCCGCGGTGAGATTATCTCCTTTCAGTTTAGTCGCGGGAGTAGAAGGATCCGTTTCCACCGCTAAATTTATCGCCGGCTCATCGCACGAATTAGTAGGATTCGTTGTATTCGTGAGGGTTCCCGTGAAATTCTTCACTTCATCATCGGAAACCACTGCCGCCGCGTGGTGGCGCAACCAAATCAACAACTCATTCGTCTGAGGCTTGTAAATAATAGAACCATTCTCCAACAGCACACTATTCATTTTTCCCGCATTCGAAGCATTGGGATTAGTGAGCCCCGTGACTTGAACATTTCGATTACCATAAATCTGCACACTCGCACC
The DNA here is from genome assembly GCA_016867455.1 of Candidatus Iainarchaeum sp. Lineage (GTDB taxonomy): Archaea > Iainarchaeota > Iainarchaeia > Iainarchaeales > VGJJ01 > VGJJ01. Next base: position 23,420 of record VGJJ01000008.1, read on the forward strand.
CGCTCCCGTAGCAGCGTATGAAACTTGTCCCCCCATCAAAATGCGCCCCTTTCCACTATTGAATGAGGGATCGATCGCAATATTGGGGAAAGCATCCGTGGCCACACTCTCAACTTTTCCAAAGGCTTCCGTCATATTATTCGAATTCAGGGGAACGGCACTCTGCGCCAATACCGCGGACTGAATACAATCCAATAACGCAGGGTCTTGCACCACACTTTCGCCGCGAACATTAATACTCACCATGAGTTGATTCGTGTCCGCATTCAATGTGTAACCGTTCACGCGCTGGGGAATTTCCACAGCAGGAATTTCGAGATTCTTATTCGCTAACCGCGTGTGGTCGGCCTCACTCGCACTAATGACTTCAATTCCATTCACGCTCAGGGTGCCGGATTCATTGTCTAATGTGATGGTGTTTCCTTTCTCATCCGAAATGATGGTTTTTCCTTCCGTAGTGTATTGATTAGGCTGCGCGAGCGAACCACCACCCATCCAAAAATACACGACTTCTTGAGAGCGCAAATAACCGGAAGAACTTCCAGTGATGCGCAAATCGGCTTCCGCCACACCATTGTCTTGAGCATCATCCACCAGTTCTTGGACTTTAGACGTGGCTTCATTCAATACTTTATCCGTTAACGATGGCTCGGGATTTTCTCGCTTGACTTGTTCTGCCAATGAACGAATACCATCTAGCGCATTCTCCGATGCATTCTTTTGAATCGTTTTTGTTTTATTATCTTCCAGCGTGGAATGCGGAACATAGAGCGAGGCAAAATATCCTTCTTTATCATCTACACACTCAGCCATTTTGGGAGCGACTAATCCTTGGTTGGCCGCCGTGACAAATACACCTGTTAATCCCCCTGCTGCATAGGAAAGATTCTCAGCGACGGCCATGACCGCTCCTAATCGTTCGGCTCCAACGAGCTTGCTTATTCCACCGTACACGGGAACTTCACTCATGACTTGTTCACACGTCTCTCCATTATTGCGTGCATCCACCAAATTAATCTGGTCCAAATCATTCCCATTATACTCGCCATCCACATTCGTGTGGTGCGAGTAGAGCGTGAGCAATTGTCCCTTTTCTTTAGCATCATCACTCTTGCCGTGCTCTAAAAAGAAGCTCGTCACGTTTTCGGGAGAAATATATTGCACGTCAAACCGGTTAGAGGTGGGAGAATTAATGGCCGCTGTACAATTTTCACACGCGGGGGAACCAAACAAATACATGGCCAAATTATCCGGGGTTGAGCGACCCGCTCCCCCATTCAACCACTCCCACGCCCGCTGCATGGGACCAAATTCCTGAGCAATTGATTCAATAATTAATGGCGCTGGAAGATTCGAAATCACTTTCTGGAAAATATCTCCCGTGTCACTGCCCTCATTCGCGAAAAAGTCAACGTACGCGTCTTGGTAAAAATCTTGTTCCCCCGGCGTAAAACGGGCTTCCGTCCAGGATTCAGGAAGTTGATACACGGAAAACTTATCCGAACCAAACCCTTTGGTGAGGGCCCAATACAAGTAGGTTTGTCCCGTTGTAATCAATCCGCCTTCCAATTTATGGAACTTAAAATAATTAGAAACCAGTTTTTGTTGAGTCTGTAAACTGCGAGACAACCAATTAGTATAAGGTCCGCCGCCAAAATCACGAGCAACCATGGTGTCGACTAACGAGCCCATGTTTTGAGGAATTTTACTAATTTTACCACGCATAATGTCGGCTGCTAAAATTCGATCAGTCAACATTTGTGGAGTAAAAAGAATGGGGTTGCCTGCCGCATCAACTTTCTTAGTTGTGGTGCTGGCGAAAACAGATAACGATGATCCTCCGGAAGCATTCGTGATTTCATTCAAAAATTCTTTAGTCGCAGGAACGGGGCGGCCGCTAATATCAACAAAGGCCCCTGCGGGATACGTTCCATTTTGAATTTTAGTCAAGTCGAGTGGTCCGATAAAGGCACCTTTCTTTGTATCATACTGAACAATACCCAGCACCTTTTTGGTTACTGGATCCTTGACCGTTTCAATGTATTTAACTTCACTAAAATCCCCCGTCTTTGCGAAACTGTTCATCATGTCGTTGAAGTATTTATCATCTAATTCAACAATGGAACGCGGAGGAAGTTTGCTGATTTCTGTGCTGGCATCTGCTATAACAAGGCCACCAAAATCTGATTCAGGAAGTTTCTTCATGGTTGAACGCAAATCCATGCTTACAATATCGTCTGCGTCCGCCATGAGTTGAGAATAACCTCGTGCAGCGAAAATCCTATCTTTTGGGATGCCTAGTTTAGCATTACCATTAACATATTCTTTGAGTACTGAATCATACTCCCCAACAACATCACCCCATTTTTTGATTTGAGCAGTGTTCGTGAATAATTGACGGCGCTTCTCTATATCGGTCAAATTAGTCAATGGTCCACTTGGGCCAAAGAGCGCGTCTTCCAGGCCAGGATATGCTCCTCCCGACGTTATTTTTTGATCCACAAATGCTACTTTGTAAATGTCTCCCACGTCTGCATCGCGCTGGCTGACTTTCTTAAGGTTGCGAAAAAACTCATCGCCTTCAATAATTTTCCCATCTAATCCACGTTTTTCAAAAAAAGTCTTAGTAGAACGAATGCCACCTTTTGCATCAAGTATTGCTGTCCGGCTAAGTTTTTCCGTTGAAAAACCAGGAATCTTACTAAGTAAATCCGTTTTGATGAAATTAAATCGCCTTCCATTCACGGCTAGTTTTTTGAATTGTCCCCAGACCGTGGGACCAAATGTGCCCACGACTAATTCACCGGAAAACCAGGAATTGAAGTACTTATCAAACATGGAATAAATGGTCACGACACAACTCCCGTTATCACAATTTGTCAAGAGTCCGGCCTGCAACGTGTTGTCTACGCGAATATGATTCATCACATCCGCGCTGGGCGTTCGCGAAAACGTTTGAACATTGAGTGTGTCCGCATCTTCTTGTTGAAGAACTCGTTCGCTCTCTAGTTGGGCGCGCAAATAATCCGCATCTTCCTGATTGAGGACATCATTCACCGAATCTGAACTATCCGTGAAGGAGCGATACATGTCTTTGACACTCCCGCTAATTCCTTCTCCTGAATTACGATACTGCAACGCCGCATTGGTCACCGCACACTTGGACTCATCCGTACAACGCGCGGCACGCAAACTATCATCGAGGGATAATCCAAATGCAATGGGTCCAGTAATGGATTGATTCTGGAGTAACGATAACTCACTGGGCTTCAACACGCGCGTGGGAACTTCTTTTTGAAATGCCGTTTCTGAATCCGATGGATTTGGAATCAGGAGCGTGGTGCGATCCGACACGGTTGCACGACTCGTATTAGGAATAGCACCTGAAGAAAGTTCTTGCCCCACGATTCCGGGGGTGAGAATATTATCTTTCAATCGCTGCACTTCAACTTCCGATAGTTCCGATAGGCGGCATGTGCCCGGACTGCTGGGCGTGGCAGCCTGAAAAGAAATGACCGTGTACGTGTCATGGTTAGCTTGGACTAGCTGCGCGGGTTGCGGTGATAGTTTTTCTCCCGCTTGCGTTGTTGACTCAGTAATGCTCGTGGGGTTTGGTACTGAATAAGCAAACGTGGAACCGGCGAGTAAGAAAAGAAAAAATAGCGCAATGAGGCGAGGATGCATCCCTCAAAGTGCGAAAAGTGGCTATTTAAAGATGCCTTTTGCGAGGCCGAAAACACACCCAAATGGGATTACCATCCCCAATAAACCATATACACGAGGCTGACCAAGAGCCACGGAAAAAAACTGAGCAAAATAACCATTAAACCGGAAGCGAGAAAACAAATCAGGGCTAAGCGAGACCACACCCCTTTCACGCGAACACGGAGCGCGTCAAAAAGGGCCACTCCACCAAATAAGAAAGGAAGGGAAATGAGTGCGAGAACAATCCCAGAGAAAAGCGATTGAATAAAGGCAGACACGAAAAGAATCAGTGGATTCGGCTGATCGGCTTGAAACAACGGGTCATTCCGAATATCCGCAGGGATGGAAGACGAATCGGTTAATGCATACGCCGAAAAGAGATTTACACTATGAATGATGAAAAGAATAATGGTGAAAAAAACAATTCCAGTCGCGAGCGAGGCCCCCAACCATTTCCATTGAAACTTTTTTTGAAAATAATTAAAGAAAAACAATCCAAACACGGTTCCCAAAATGAGTATCATCGAGAGGGGAATGCTCACGCTCACCCAATCCA
>VGJJ01000009.1 GCA_016867455.1 Candidatus Iainarchaeum sp.
TGAAAATCATTATTTTGAATGTCTAATGGAATGGAAATAGAAGTGTTTTCCAAAACGGAAACAGCGCTAGGGCTTGAAAATGATGCGGTGTAGGGAATAGCGTTGACTAAGGGAAGCAAAATAAGTGAGGCTAAAACAAATCCAATAACTTTCAATCCAGCATACATATTAGTTTCCTCCAATCACGCGATTTTTGATGCGTGCAACTAAAGCGATTCCCAAAATGACAACAATGACAATCAACAATGCATCCACCCAACCCAAACTGGAAAAAAATGGAAGCGATGTGAATGAAGCAAATGAAAACAATCCCGTGGGGGTGTGGGAATTAAACAAAGGAGGATTCTTCATCCGCAATGTAAGCGGAAAACTTTTTTCTCCCGCCGAAGAAACCACGCGAATTTGAGCCGAATACACATCTCCCATGCTAAATGATTGAGATGGAATTAATTGTAAATCAACTGTTTTGGAATCGCGCTTAGCAATGGATGCGGGGGCGTTTGGGGGAACAATGATGGAAAAAGGACCATCCGCGACAAACTTGAGAGACATGGAAGCGTTGCTCGTATTGGTTACGGCCAAAGGAAATTTCACGGGAGCATTTCCAGAAAAAATAACCTCATTGGAATTAGCCTCTATGGTAAAAGCCCGCACAAATGTGAGGGCGAGGAAGAAAGACAAGACGATGATGACGAGCTTGGCACCGTTGGACACGCGGCGTTTCTTGGGAACAGGTTGTGAGGACATGGGAATAGGCTCATTCACTAATTCATGTGAATAATAAGAATAGGGCCTATCTTTTATTTAAAGCGAGCGGAAACCAATATATATGGGTTACGATGCTTGACGAGTATATTGACGTAAATGGGATAAACGCCCAAATTATGCACTTTAACGAGGAGGTTTCCACTTCCTCTCGAGCAGGCGCCGCAGAATCCACCTTTCCAGGGGTTAAAACCATCCTTTTAGCCCACGAAAAAGGCTTTGTATTAGCCATCGTGGAAGGAATCAAAAAAGTAGACACGCAAGCCATTGCCCTAATACTTGAAACGAGCAACGTGAGATTAGCCACCCCCCAAGAAGTGGAAAACGTCACCGGATACGAAGTAGGGGGAGTGCCGCCCATTTCAGTATATGGAACACCCACCCTCATTGACGAAAATGTGATGAAACACGCATGGGTGTTGGCAGGCGGAGGAGACAAATTCTCATTAGTCAAAATTCAAACACGCGACATTTTAGAACACGCATTCGAGGCGCGCGTGGAAACGATTGCGCGCTAAAAAAAAAGTTTTGGAGTGCTAAAAAAAATTAGCACCCATACCACGTACAGCTAATGTAAAAATCATCATTTCCGTAGGAAATCTGCAAACCCGAATGGACGGGCATTCCGTAATAGGATCCCGAAACGTAATGACCAGGATAGGATGGGGAAACATACGTGGTGTAGCCGGAACCATAATAGTAATTAGGAACGGCATACGAACCGGAACCATATCCAAACGGATACATGCGTCCGCCACCCATCACGGGGTAACCGGAGTTGGGCATGTACGCATTATAGGTCCAACCCGAATACGGAGATGAGGGAACGTAAACCGAACCCGCGTAAACTTGATTGGTATTCCACGTGTCTGCGACTAAAGGCCAAGCGAACACGCTTGAAGCGAATAAAGTGAAAATGAATCCAATGGTGGAGAGTTTGAGGAAGTTCATACACACATTATGTAGCGTATAAGTATAAAATGCGAGTGGATTTGTCTCAGACTAAAAACGTCAATCAGAGAAAAAAATAGAAAAAGAAAGTATGGGTTCCTGCAACGCAGGGACCCTAACTTCCGCGCAGCCGCAGGTTGTCGGCTTAGAAGTCAAAAGGCTTGACTGTCTTTCGTCCGCCTTGAGCGCATCGCTCGACGGCGCGCTTAATGACTTTCTCGACTTCTTCGTTCAACGCATCATAGGCATCTGAACTCATCATCATGTCTTTTCCGCGAATAAAATCCGCAACCTTACTCTTGACAATGAATGTTTCGCTAGCCATAGTGTATTCCTCCCAATCCTTGCCCGATCAAGGAATAACCCCCGAATATGGGCACCTGTAGAATGAGGCCCTCCCCGACTATATAAGGATTAACCCATAAAAGGCCTCAAAATGGCATTTTAGGGGCAAATTTAGAATTCTGGAAAAAAAAACGCCAACGAAAAAGAGTGGTGCCATTTATTGGCACCACGAAACCGACCCGCCAGATGGATAATGGCGTTGCGCCGTCCGTGTGCCCATCACTCATCATGGTATCAGAGCGTTGCATGTCGTCATTCGGCCAACTACACACACGCACGCGGGCTAAAAATCCATCCCTCAAATAGGGGGTCGTTCGACTAAGGAAGACAAATCATTCTTGGACGAAGAAGGAATGCCCGCCTCAGAGCCCGTGGCTGATAGAATAGGCTTGTAGCCAAACGTGTCATAGTATTGTAACAGTTTGAACAAGTATGCCGCGGCAATGAATCCCACAATCTCCATGACCGTGAAAATAAATCCCGCGACCAATGAAAAGAACCAACCCACCGTTAATGGAACGGCAAAAAATAATCCGGCTAAGAAGACACGCAACAAGCGTTCGCGCTGCTTGTAAATGTCCGCTCTCACGCGGGTAAACACGCGGCGAAAAACCATATCGGATGCAATTCCCGCGAGGACGCATAACCCAATAAATATCGCATGAGCACTCGGTCCCGTAACGTCTACTATCTCATTCACGGAATAATACACTTGATTAGAGAAACCCCCCACGGTTTCCACCACCACTTTGGGAATAACGATGGGCGTTCCTCCCACGATGACATTCCCATTCTCATCTGTGTCAATCAAATCATCAATCGATGGAATAACACCACCCCCGCCGCCACCGCCACCACCAGCGCCTCCACCACCGCCACCGCCACCATTTCCGCCGCCTGGAGGAACGGTGGGTCCGGAAGAAATACTAAACGAAAAAGAAGGATTGGATGAATTACCATACACGTCTAACGCGTTCACCGCCACCAAAACTGTTCCACTTGAAATATTCCCCGGGAATGGTGCCGTACAAACAGACGTTTGACCATTTGGCGTGCATGCGGCGGGAACAGAATTCCCATTAATGGTAACGACTTGCGAAGCAATCCCCGAAAAATCACGCAGCGTAAATGAAACTTGTGCGGGAGGTGAAGAAATACTTCCGGAAGGGGATGATTGAGTGATGATAGGACCCACCGCGTCAAACGTGACTTGATTAACCGTGGCAACGGCACCCAACCAACCATCCTGCATGGCCGAAAACGTGAGCACGTACACGCCCTCCGGGATGGAAGAAGTAGGAACAAATGAAAACGTACAATTGTAATCCGCACCCAATTTCACACAACCCGCTTGAGTAGTACCAAACAACGAAATAGGATATGTCCCCAACGAAGGAGCATTACCACCGGATTGACCAGCAATACTCAACGAAAGGGATTGAGCAAACCGCGGATTCGTCACACTCAAAACGAATTGCCGCGTAGAGGGACCCGTCCACTGAGCTAATGGAGCAGGAGATTGAACTATCACCCCTGCTTGGGAAACATCTAATGTAATTTGGCCAGGAGTTGAAACAAGAGTTGAATTGCCCGATGAATCACGCACAACTAATGTAAGATAATACACGCCATCCGGAACCGATAATTGAGTCGTAGGATCGAATAATGGCAATTCAATCGTGCACAATTCCGTGGTAAAAAAACCATTGCTCCCCGTACACGTGTCGGTGAACAAAGAATTTCCGGCTTGCACAATCCCTAAATCCACATTCTCACGCAACACATAGGTTGTCCCCTGCGGAGCAGGAGACAAGTACGCAGACACATACAAATCATCCGCATCATCCCCATCGGAAACAAAAAAAGAAGTGGATTGCGAATACGCACTCTGTGAAACAGATTGCCACGTGGTGGGAGTAGAAGGAGTTACCAGTGAAACCGCGGGAGCTATTCCGAGTGAAGAAAAAATACTACTATCAAACGTGTTCGTCGACGTGGAAGTGCCCCCCAACCATTGCACTAATGCTTCCGTGTCAGGAGACACAGTTAATTGACTCGCCCCGCTCACGTCCGAAAAACCATACCACGAAAAAGAAAGACCCGTATTTGACAAACGATTCAAAGAAGGAGAAGCAATGGAAGGAGAAGAAAACACTCCAAACAATTGACGATTACCCGCTAATTGTCCGGTTGCTAAAAGAATGGCCTCCGCATCATCATACGGAGAAACCTGCACACCAAAACTCTGAATAGAAGACAACGCATTAATGGGAGAAAACACGGACGTGTCATCCGTCCAAGCCGTTGGCGTAGACGAATCCGCGAAACAACTCCCGCCACACTCCCACACACGAATGGAAGCATTTTCCATCACCGCCACCAGCATTCGCCCCTTTCCCTCCGAAACAAACGGAAGAGAAAAATTTCCCGAAGCAATCGCAAAAGGCACCCCCCACGTTTGAGAGCCCGATTCAAAACGAGAAACATACAACGCAGGAGTGGAGTTGCCGAGAGACACGTTATCCAACCACACGGCAATCATATCAGTATCAAACGCCCCCACGTGAGGAGAACGAGGATACCCATTATTTTGTTCCGCAATATTAGTCCCCATAGCAGGGGAATTCCAATTCGAATGAGAAGAGGAACACGTTGTTGACGTGTCACAAAAACGGTCTAATACTCCAGGAAAACGCGTTACAAGGTTGGTCAACTGATCATCAAAAATAACATGAACATTATTCAACGCGTCCACGCTCAACACGGGATTGCCAAACGCATACAACCATTTGGAAGAAGCCTGTCCCGGATTCGTCTCAATCAAGAGAGGATCCATAATAGAAATAGCACTCGACCACGCGGGAGAAGAACCACAATTCGTCTGCGTGCACCGAGCATAATACACGGCACTCGTCACCGGATTCATGGACGTGTCACGGACCTCAAACGCCAAATCAACTCCCCCCGATGGATTCAATGCCAACGCGGGCTGACCCACTTGAACGGTGGAAAGAGAAACACCACTCGGCAAATTAGTTTGTGAAACGAGTGCTTTCAACGTGAAGGGAGGAGACCACGTTTGACCGCCATCATTCGTGGCAGTCGCCCACGCATCCGAGGATGATTCCGCGACCACGACCCAATTCGTTTTGGAACGTCGAACTAATTTATGACCACGAATATCTCCCGGCAACAAATTAATCAACTGACTAATGGAAGACTGACTCTCAACGCCGACCATCCAACCCGAAACCGTTGACTGCGTCACGCACGCATCGGCGGTATTGCAACACTCCGCCGACATACTCGGATGCCAACCCCACTTAGTGGGAGACGCGAGAACACTACACGAAAGAGGAGATGCGCTCCCAAACGAAGATGTACACACCAATGCAGGAGAAGAAGCCGGACAGGAAGAAGCATCACAGACACGAGCGTAGGCAAAACCAGCCTGCGTACACCACGAATCAAACGACGTAAATCCGCCCACTGGAGTCGGACTCGAATTTGACGTCGTTCCATCCACGGGAATGGAATCCTCTCCTCCAAAATCACCCGCTTGCGCGAACACGAACGGAAAAAAAACGCCACTCATCAAGAAAAACAACAAAAACCAAAACACCCAACGCATGGAGAAAAACACCAAATCCGAGGCTAAAAAACCTTGCTTTTCAGGTTGAACGGATAGGGTTTAAATGGAGTTTTGACACTTTTAAGTAACATACGAATGGGAGGAACATTCAATGGCAGACGAAGAAAAAATGGACGTCCAAGAAACGGAAACAACGGTAACGGACGAAGAAGGAACCATAGAAGAAAGCAAACTCCCCTTCCCCCGCGCAACAGTCACCAACATGATGCGCCAATACTTAGATGATGGTAAACAAATCAAGGGACAAGTGAAAGATGAAATGAATATTTGGTTAGGAAAAATGGTGGAACGCATTGCGAAGAAAATGAACGCACACCCCTACACGTACGTGGATTATGGTATGTTCAAAGAAGCCATTGAACCCTACGAAAAAATACAAGACGTTGAACAAGAAAAAGAACACATCATCAAACAATTAGAAGCCGTCAAGTCCGCATGCGATGTGTTGATTAGAGAAGTGGACCGAAAATTTCAGCTATAACGCGCCATTATCCATCTGGCGGGTCGGTATAGAGTTATGGTCTGTGACCATAACTCGTTTTTTCTTTTTCAAACTATTTTTCTAATCAAACAAGGGAATCGTCCACTTCTTGGATTGGGGAACGAGTTTGAAACCCAAGCGAAACATTGCAAAAAACAAGAATAATGCTACCAAATCAGTCGCAAAATCCTGGAGCGTAAAAACAAACGTTGGATGAGAGGCCGTTAACCAGTAACCCACATTATGCAACACGACGGCGACCAAAAACAATTTTCCCAACTCCAACCAATTCACTTTAACCACGTGTTTTGCCAGCAGCAACACCCAAAACAAAATGAAAATATGCATTAATTGATGAAAGAAAAACTCCCACACTTGATACAAATTAGCAAAAACAGGAACAGCCGCAAACGGAACAGCTAAAACAAGAGGCTGACCCACGTAAGAAACCCCGTGACCAAAAAGAAAAAAGAAAACCAGTACTTTAACCCAAATCAATGATTGAATAGTCACATAAAACATCCAATCTTTCAAAAATAATTTCTCGGATTTGTAACCAAACGCGCCTTTCATTACATCACCAAAAAATGCGACAATATAAACCCACGCACGCACGAAAAATAATTATTCAAAAACGCGCAAATCCCCCGGAGAAAGCATCTCCCGAATACGAACAGAAAAACCCGTGTGACCACTCAACAACGCATGTTTTAACGAATTCACATTTCTCGGCTTACGCACATACGAGGCTTTTTCAAAATCAATAATATGAGGATTATTTTTCGCATCCACCAAAATGTTGTGCAACTTTCCTCCTAATTGACCGTGGTCTAATTTTCCTTCATCCAATTTTTGTGCTTGCGCAAAAACTCTTTTCAAAACCACCTTCAATAACTTTTTGGAATTATTTTCATTCAACCACGTTGCGAGCGTTTTTCCACGAATGTATTCCATCACCAAAATATTTTCCAGTGCATCACACTCAACAATGCGGGGGCCCACGCTCAACACGTTAGCCATCTCCAAATGCAGGACTTCTTTCTCCGTCATCCGCACGCGCGTGGATTTACGATGGCTCATTTTTGCCGCGTACCATTTCCCATTTTTAGAAACAAGCCACACACCCGCATTCATTCCCCGAGCAATAAAGGAAACAATCACATAGTCATGGGAGCACAACCACTCCACTTGACGCAAACTAAGCTCGGGACGAAAATCCATATGCGCACACACCCAAATACTCACACAACCATACACCCACACGCGCAACAAGGCCATAAATGACCATCCTTGAGGGAAACACCCCACCAACCAACCGTTATGTTTCAACAGCCATATCCAGCGAAAAATGCCTATTTTTAAACAGTTACATCCATCTAAATAGTCAGCTTTGCCTAATAAGGGAACCAAAAACCCTTCAAAAGGCCAAAAAAATACCAAAAATTCGATGGTTAACGATAAAATGAGTCTATTTTTTGGAGGAATGAAAAAATGACCGACAATAAAGCCAACCAACAAATGATGTTCTTGCCCGAAGGCAGCAGACGCGTACTCGGACGAGACGCGCAACGGATTAACATCCTCATCGCGAAGGCCGTGGCCAACGCCGTGAAAAGCACGCTCGGACCCAAAGGAATGGACAAAATGCTCGTAGATGATATGGGCGATGTCACCATTTCAAACGACGGTGCCACTATTTTAGGAGAAATGCAAATCGACCACCCCGCAGGAAAGATGATGGTTGAGGTTGCAAAGACCCAAGACCGCGAAGTCGGAGACGGAACAACGAGTGCCGTCATCCTCGCAGGCGGATTGTTACAGAAAGCCGAGTCATTATTGGATGATGAAATTCACCCCTCCATTATCATTAATGGATACCGCATGGCCGAAAAGAAAGCCAAAGATATTGCCAACGAAATCGCCGACGGATTATCATTCGATGATACGAAAACATTGCGCAAAATCGCCATGACATCCATGACCGGAAAATCAGCGGAAGCCGAAGCACGATTATCCGACTTGGTTGTTGAAGCCGTACAAACCGTTGCCGAAAAAGAAGACGGAAAATATCACATCGACTTAGACCACGTCAAAATAGAAAAGAAAACAGGAGCATCATTGCACGAATCAGAGTTAATCAAAGGAATCGTGCTAGACAAAGAAATTGTCCACTCCGGAATGCCCAGACACGTGGAAAACGCTAAAATTGCATTAATTGATGCCGCATTAGAAATCAAAGAAACGGAAACCGATGCCAAAATCGAAATCACATCACCTGACCAGCTGCAAGCATTCTTAGACCAAGAAGAAGGAATGCTCAAAAAAATGGTTGAAAACATCCAGAAGAGCGGAGCAACCGTGGTTGTTTGCCAAAAAGGAATTGATGATTTGGCCCAACACTTCTTAGCCAAAGCAGGAGTACTGGCCGTTCGCCGAGTCAAACAAAGCGACTTGCAAAAACTCGCCAAAAGCACGGGAGGAAAAATCATTTCCCGCATACAAGACATCACGAAAGAAGACTTGGGTCACGCCAAAAGTGTTTCCGAGAAAAAAATAGCCGGAGACAACATGGTCTTCATCGAAGGATGCAAAAACCCCAAAGCAGTCACCATCCTCGTAAGAGGGGGAACCCAACACGTGATTGACGAAGCCGAACGCGCCCTCACGGATGCGTTGGGTGCCGTCACCTCATCCATCAAAGACGGAAAAACCGTCACAGGCGGAGGAAGCACGGAAATAGAAATCGCCATGCAACTCCAAGAATATGCCAAAAACGTGGGCGGACGAGAACAACTCGCCATCAACGCATTCGCGGAAGCACTGGAAATCATTCCCAAAACACTCGCGGAAACAGCAGGAATGGACCCCATTGACACATTAGTGGGATTACGCGCCCGACACAAAGGAAAAGAAGGAAAATACTTAGGAGTAAACGTGCACGACAGCAAAATAGACGACATGCGAAAATTAAATGTGGTAGAACCCTTGCGCATCAAAACGCAAGCATTATCATCCGCATCCGAAGTCGCTCAAATGCTCTTGCGCATCGACGACATCATCGCCGCCTCATCCGGAAGTAAAATGCCCAAAGGCGGAATGCCGGACATGAGCGGAATGGGAATGGACTAACAAAATAAATTAATCGGCGGGTGACAAAAAACACCCGCCCACATCTTTTTTTCACTTCTTTTTATCACGCACAATCTCAGCCAACAACTTTCTCGCTGTTTCTTCCGGCAATGGAATATTTTTGTAATAAAAATAAACAATCAACTCAGCCGCATTCACATGACGATGCTTACTCGTATACTCACGTGCGACCCGCAAAAATAACGCCCAACGCTTCTTAGCCGCACGAGCAATATCCTCTCGCACAGCACGCTGACGAGGAGAAGGCTTCTTTGATTTTGAAGCAGGAACAACTTACCGCCCTTGATTCGAAAACGCTTACCCCGAAAATTAGGTTGATGCATAATCATACGCTCAACAGGGCCAGCGACTATTAAAGCCCTTTTGGCATAGAAAATTGAAAACGGACCCGTAGCTCAGTGGTAGAGCAGCGTTCTTATACAGCGAAGGTCGGTGGTTCAATCCCACCCGGGTCCACTGTCGCGCCATCATCCATAGGCGTCTCGGCATAGTGGGATGATGACATCATCCCACGTCTTTTCGCCGGCCTTTTTGTAAAAGGCCGTTGTGCATCTGGCGGATTGGTATGGTGGTATCGCGCTGCGATACCACGGCTAAACGTTTTCTTTTTGACTGGCTCTACGAAAGAATTTCATTCAACAATTCATTCACAAAATCCATTTTTCCATCGTTCAAAATAACCACATCATAGGCTTGTTTATACGCATCCAAGTTTTTCTCCACATTATCATTCAAAAAACCAATCTTGAGCACACACACATGTTCAAGTCCATCCACCATTTCCGCGTCGCCTAAACCATCACCTAACAAAATTACATTTGGACGGGAAACAATTTGCGAATAATACGGCGTGTCTTTAACGGCAACTTCGCTCTTGTTCAAGCTGTGAATAATCGTTGATTGATAACCGGTGACTATTCCAGCAGCATCATACGCAAATGCATTGGAAATCACGTGCATGTTTGAATGAAACATTTTTTCTTTGCGCAAAAAACCCTCAATTAAATCAGTTACTGCTGCGGAAAAAATCAATAAAGGAACTTGTTTCACGAAAAGAGTGTCCAAGAATGTGCTCAACCCTGCACGCGGACCCATCTCTTGTTCTCGAATAATTTTTTCTACAATTTCGCGGGACAAACCATATTTACTCATCACTTTAACGTGCGTCGACCACCACTCCATCATGCGGGAACGCCTTTCCTCCAAAGAAAGAGATAAATCATTCTCCCAAGGCCGAAACGTGTCGGATAAACCATACGCTTCAGTAACATACCCTTCCGGCAAGTAGCGGTATTTTCGAATCAACTCAATAAGCGAAAAACGCTTCTCACCTTTCCACGTTCCCATCGTGAGCGTTTTATCAAAATCCGCCACCACATGCAACTGCGAAGGACCCCCCTCCCGAAGAGTTGCGACCAATTTTTGATACGCAGAAGAATTGGAAATTATAATATTAGAATCCATTTCACAACCTCTCCAACTACTTCTTTTTCAAAGGGATAAAAATGATGATCGGCACCTGCAATAATTTTCGAATCAAAACGCGGACATTTCGAGGCTAATTCTTTCATTATTTGAACATCTTTTTGGGGAGTGTGAATAATAATTTCGTCTTTATCCCCTAACACGGTTAAAATGGGGACGGTAATTTTGCTTAAAATGGAATTATTTTTTGAATCGATTGCAATAACATCAATTTCATTTCCTTTGGTGAAAAAATTAAGAAAAGTGTTAGCCGACATGATATTCCAATCCCACCATTTTCCCGGAAGCAAATCCGAACCGCGCCCTTCTTTTTGCATTTTAGTTGCACGAGAAAACCATTCAGCATAAGCAGTGCCGCGCATTCCCAATTTGATCATATCAGCAGCCGCCAACAAAATAACTGCCTTAATTCGCTTATCCAATTTTTGAGCAACGTAATAAGGAACTTTACTGCAACCTAAACTGTGTCCTTGGAGAAAAATCTCGGTGAAACCTTCTTTTTCCAAATAATCCACCCATGGCTCAATGTCTAAAACACATTCTTCAAATTTTTCATTGGCCATTCCAATTCGTCGCGTTTTTGAAGGATCTGATTTCAGCGCAAAATCGGCAATAAAATCATGACCTCGATTGTTGAACGAAACGAATGCGATTCCTTTGGCGGTTAATTGAGATGCAAACTGGTCCAAAAATTTGTTTTCATAAAAATTGCCCGCCATTCCGTGAACATGCAAAACGACCTTTCTGGTAGGCTTTTCAGGAGAGTAAATAATACCGTGCAGTTCTATACCGTCCTTGGCAAATATCCGTAAAAATTGAGCCTTCATACGTACAACCACAGTCCAACCCTTAAAAACCATCCACCGCCCCTATTCTACGTATGCAGCCCCTTCCGCGAGGATATGACTTCAAACAACTCGAAGAGCGTACGCGCGAAAAATGGAAAAAAAATAAAATAGTAGAAAAGACGGTTGAGTTCAATCCCAACAAGCCCATTTTCTCATTCCTCGAAGGACCACCCACGGCAAACGCACCCCCAGCACTGCATCACGTGGAAATGCGCGTGTTCAAAGACGTGGTGAATCGTTTCCAATTCATGCAAGGAAAAACCGTCCCCAGAAAAGCAGGATGGGACACGCACGGATTGCCGGTAGAAGTGCAAGTAGAAAAAAAACTAGGATTGAAAAACAAGCGCGAAATTGAAGCATACGGCACGGAAAAATTCGTCGAAGAATGCCGAAAAGACGTGAACACATTCATCAACGAATGGGATGCCAACACGGAACGATTAGCCTACTGGGTAGACTTGAAACAACCCTACGTGACGATGTCAAACAATTACATCGAAAGCGTATGGTGGTCACTCTCCGAATTTTTCAAGCGCGGATACTTATACGAGGGACACAAAACACTCCCCTTTTGCCCACGATGCCAAACATCTCTTTCCTCGCACGAAGTCGCATTAGGATACAAGACCGTGAAAGACACGACTGCAGTGGTAAAGTTCATTTCCAAAAAAAATCCTAAACGAGCATTCCTCGCATGGACCACTACCCCATGGACACTCCCAGGAAATATTGCACTCGCCGTAAACAAAGACGTGGACTACGCAATCGTAGAACACGATGGAATAGAATACGTGCTCGCACACGTTTTAGTGAGCAACCATTTTCCCGAAGGAACCAAAGTCAAGCAAGTCATTCCCGGAAGCAAACTCGTGGGAGAAGAATACGTTCCACCGTTTGATACATACTCCAAAAATGCCAGCAAACTCAATGGAAAATCATTCATTGTGATCGCAGGAAATTTCGTCACGATTAATGATGGAACCGGAATCGTGCACATCGCCCCCGGATTCGGAGAAGACGATTATAACGCGGGAAAGGAAAACAATTTAGCATTCGTCCAACACGTGGGAGAAGACGGATTATTCAAAAACGAAATGAACGAATATGCGGGAAAAAACCACAAAGTGGTTGAGAAGGAACTCATCCAACAATTAAACGAAAAAAACTTGATTTACAAACTCGACAAGTATGAACACGAATACCCACACTGCTGGAGATGCAACACGCCCCTCATGTATTATGCCATGAAATCATGGTTCATCAACGTCTCGCAGCACCGTGAACTTTTGAAAAAACTCAACCAAAACATCCAATGGACCCCCGAACACGTGAAAGAAGGACGATTTGGAGAATGGATCGCCAATGCCAAAGATTGGGGACTCTCACGAAAACGATATTGGGGAACACCCCTCAACATATGGAGATGCACGCACAACGAATGCGGAAAACTCGAAGCATTAGGAAGCGTCGCGGAAATCCGTGCACGCGGAAAAAACACGCCCAACGGAGAGTTTGACTTGCACAAACCCACGATGGACAAAATCACACTCACGTGTAACACGTGTAAGAGTGAAATGAAACGCGAACCCGATGTGATTGACTGCTGGTACGATTCCGGAAGCGCGCCATTTGCCCAACTGCATTATCCATTCGAGAACAAAGAATTATTCGAGAAATATTTCCCATACGATTTCATTGCGGAAGCGCAGGACCAAACCCGCGGATGGTTCTACACCCTTCTTGTCATTAATGCATTATTGTTTGGAAAATCACCCTACAAAACAGTAATCTGCGGCGGACTATTAGTGGATGAAAAAGGAGAAAAAATGTCCAAATCCAAAGGAAACATCATCGTCCCATCCGCCGTATTTGACACGCATGGGGTGGATGCGACACGACTACAAATGTGCCTCACTCATCCCGGGAGTGAAAAACGCATTGGAATCAATTCCCCTATTGAGAGTGTGAGACCCTTCCTCAATGTATTATGGAACAGTTTATTGTTCGCCCAACCCTATCTAGAAAAAGGAAAAACACTCCACGCAAACGCGGTAAAACTTGAAACCGAAGACGAATGGGTGCTCTCACGCTTGGAAACATGCCGCGAACGCACAACAAGAGGTTATGAAACATACGCGCTACATGAGTGCACGCAAGCAATATTCACCTTTGTAAATGAGGATTTCTCCCGCACGTACATCAAACTCGTGCGCGAACGCGCGAAGCAAGGAGATGATGCCGTAGCATACGTTTTTTACCAGACGTTTCACACGCTATCCAAACTCCTCGCACCGCTTACTCCTTACGTGAGTGAAATTATTTATGACGCATTAAACGGAGAAGGACTATCCGTGCACACCACGCAATGGCCGGACGCTCAACCAAAAAATGAAGAATTAGAAAACGCCATGAACTATGCACAAGGCATTATCACAACCGCCCTTGCCCTGCGCGAAAAAGAAAAAATAAACGTACGATGGCCCCTTTCAACCATTAACGTTCACACACCCAACGCGGAATTGAAACATGCCATCGAAAAACTCGAAGGAATGATTCAAAACCAAGTGAATGTGAAACACGTTCACGTGAACGGAAAAATATTTTCACTCTCACAACCATTGCCGGAAGACCCGGAAACGATTGTCTCACTCGACACGACACTCACTCCCGCGTTGGAAGGAGAAGGATTCACACGCGAAATCACACGCAAAATACAAGATTTACGCAAGAAGGCCGCATTGAATCCGGAACAATTTGTTTTCATTGAATTACGTGTGAGTGAAAAACTCGAGAAACTCATCCACCCATTTTTGGAAGAATTATCCACGAAAGTCAGGGCGCGAAAACTAGTGCTCGTTAAAAACTTCTCCGTGAAACACGCTCAACTTAGCACGGAAACGATTCGTGATGAAAGTGTGGAAATTGGATTAAGCACGCAGTAAAAAAAAATACAACTAAATAATTGAAAAAAAAATAGTTGAACTAAAAAAAAATCATTGATATTATTTTACGCGAAGCCAAACAATCGCAACGCAATAAAAAAGATGATAACGGCAACGGCAAAGCCAAAAACCATCGTGGGAGTGAGCTTGGGACCACCCTCATCCGTATCAAAAAAGCGTTGAACACCAATTCCGGAACTCGGACCTTGCCCTTGGGGAGCGGATTGAGTAAACTTAACCATACTCATACAAGGCGTGGGCATTCTTTTAAACCTCAACCTTTGTCATCGTTTCATGGCCGAAATGAGACCCGTTTTGAAAGATGCCTATCATGTGGGGTTGGCGCTGGGAATGGTATTACTGATATTAGGATTAGTCACGTGGTCAGGAGTCATTTCCTGCCGCGATATTCCCGGATGGTGCGCCGTATATTACGGTGTAAAAGGACCCCCCAAAACACTCATCGTGTTTGGAGATGAAGGATTAGGCAATCCATCCGAATTGGCCAAACTCTTACGCGACCCACGTTTTACAGCCGCCACAAACATTTCCCAACAAGAAATAGACTATGTTTCCGCCGGAAACCTGAAACAATTTGATCTTGTTATCGTTACACGTGCACGGCAAATGTCAACGGACAAACTCCGCGCATTCATGGAGTATGCCGATTCGGGAGGACGATTAGTTTGGACCGGAGACGCAGGAACAACTCTTACAAGTGATGATTTATTTTTGTACGCGGATGACGTGGACGCGAATGCCACCCATGAACTCATTTCGCCGTGGGCACGCAAAGATTTAGAAGAAGGCATCGCGGTACGATTCGACCAATACTTGTCCGCGGATTATTTAGGAAATTATTGCGACTTCAGGGACTGCACTATTTTCACCGACGCTCAACAGATTGGAAACCTTGTTCCCGAATCCGGAGCCGATCACCGATTAATTTATGGAATTGCTAACAATCTAAAACTCTACGGAGACTTTTCACTCGTGGAAGACATTGGAATAGGCAGCACACGCGTGTTGAGCGTGGACACGCAAACACAGTTACGCGACCTAGAGAAAAAAGAATTAGGACGCATTTTTCCCATTATTATTTCATCCGGCGTGGGAGAAAAAATAGTATACTACGCCACGCCCCCCGAATTATTAGCACAGGAACCCATGCTCTACCAACAATTCCTCGTGAACTTGTACAATGGGATGCTGCGATAGTTCCAATTGCGAGTTGATTTGTGCACGCGCTCGCCATTTCGCCACAATAGTTTATAAAGCCCGGAAACACTCAAACGTCTAGGAACCCATTATTGGGCACGTTTGAACGATTGGGGAGGAATGATAACTATGGCAAATGAAGATGCATACGGCGGAGGGGCGGATTTACCCCCAATTGATGATGGTATCGGCAGCCGACTCCACTTCAACTTAGAAGCAGTCATCCCCATCCTATTAATCGTCGTCATCGGATTCTTACTCCTCGCCCGATTAGGTGTTATTGATTCATCCACGCCCGTGATTGGACCCGTGGTATCGTCGATATCCCCCAACGCAACGGCACGCATCCTCATCATCGGCGCACCTTCGCCCGAAATGATTGCCGTGTTGAACGCCAACAAGGATTTGGTAGGAAATCCGATTATCAAAGCGGCGGAAGCATTTTCCAATAATCCAGAAAATCAGCTCGCACAATTTGATATTGTCATCATGGATCAATCCGGACAAGTCAGCAAGGCCATTCCCCGACAATTAGGAGACGCATTGCAAAACTATGTCAAGACGGGTGGAAAAATGATTATTGTAAAAGACTCTGGAATCGAACAGCCCGGAGCATTGGACATATTAGGATGGAAAGCCAATTTCGGAAACATTGTCCCGGTAAATTGTGACATTATTTTAGACGGACAACCCACCTGTAAACGCCCGCTCGGAGTGATTGGAGTAATTTGGCAACAAGACTACAGACACCCCATCATGCAAGGAATTGAACGCGTGCCCGCACAAGCAGAAGCAGGATATCTCGCACTAGAAGTGTTTGACGTGGGTGTGACCGGAAATGAAATCGCTTACATCGAAGACGCACGATCGGGAAAGAACTTCCCCGCGATTGTGGAACAAGCCCAACTCGGGGGCGGGAAAGTGTTGTACTTCAACTACAACCCCGGCGTGACAAGCGGAATATTCCAGAATACGATTAAGTATTTGAAGTGAAGTTTAGCACCCGCTCCTCGAAAGAGGACGGGAAACTTTTTCTTTTTTAATCCAACAAAAAAACTAATTTTTCTAAGCAGGCAATCCCAACGCTTCACGCACACGGCGTTTGTCCAAACTCAATTCATACATGTGTGCGTGCGCACCACCCAATTGCTTTTTACTAAAAAAACGTTCAATCAGTGGATGATACAAACGGATTACTTCAGGAGGGATGCGCAAATAGAGGCGATGACCATGAAGCAGTGGTTTCCTGAAATGAAAAATAAATTGAGAAAGAATAGCTTCGGAGGGATGAACACCTAACTTTTGCCTCAAGGCTTCCGCGGCTTCCCTTTCGCGCGGTAAAAAATGGTCACGAAAATGAGGTTCATGGCTCCGCATGCCGCGCATCGTACTATAATCCCGCTGCACCGCCTCAATAAAAAAAGCGTGAGGAGTACGCTTATACTTCAACACCACGTGAGGGTGGCCTTGCGCATTGTACAACACCAAATGAGGAGAATAGGATTGCAAACCATCAAAATAAGTCCAACCCGAAATGATACCAAAACGAACATTGGCACGGCGAACCCCTTCGTGCAACGAAGGAACAACCAGCGAAATAGTGCGGAAAACCTTCCGCTCATGATTCACGGGAATCAAGTCCCGCAAACGAGCACGGCGAACAAACTCCGCTCGAGAAACACGCCTCTTTGGAGAGCGCGGGCGCTTTCCAGGCGAACCCGGAGAAAGAGAAGAGGGAGGGGAGGGGACCATACGGGCAGAGAATGCCGGGGAAATATATAAAGGAAACAACCCCACAGGGCAGTGTATACGTACTATTCGCGTTTTCCGTCCAGAAGGTTTATATAGTCATGACGACATCATGACGGTGCATGACTAATCATGATTCGAGAAAACTGACTCCCCAAGCCCTGCTGGAGCAGATTAGCCCCGAGTTCTCCACACTCACCGCAGACCTCAACGAGGTTATGAATGCGAGCAAAGACAACCCCATGATTATTGCCGCATTATTATTCAAACTCGCCCAAGAACGCAAACAAACCAATGATTTGCTCGCCAAAATGGAACAAAAATACGACGAATTGTCGTTCACACTGAAGTCGAATGCATCCAGCATCTCAACCAACCCAACCCAACCTGAGAATATGCATTCGATTTCCCTCTTACCGGAACAGGACCAAAAAATCCTATCCTTCATCGAAAGCAAAACAAAAGCCAACGCGGAAGACGTGCGCGCACACGTAGGATACAAGAACCCCAACGCCGCGTCGCAACGATTGAATGCACTCGTCAAAACCGGATACTTAGGAAAAATCCAATCCGGAAAAAAGGTGGTGTTCGTCCGAACCAACCAATGATGCTTCCCAAAAAGATTGTTTCAACGCGGTGACGGCGGGTTAACCTCCTTAACTCCCAACCCAACCAATCGCCTGCCATTGCTGCGTTGAATACTTTCTCAACCCAATTTGCCTAACGGCCTTTTGAGAAAAGCCCGGGGAAAACCCGCGCACTCAATTGGCACACAACCCAACCCAAAGGCCGGGGACACACCCAACCCGTCCCCGCCTTACTCTTTCTCGGGCCGGCAACCTCCGGCCGCGCGGAAAGACTACTATCGAGGGGTCTTTGACCCCTCATGTAGGCTTTTGATGAAACTTTTTGCAAAAGTTTCTAGTACGTCTGCTTAATCCACATTCCACACGCTAAGCCAAAGACGACCAAACAAATCGCTAACACGGCCAATTCAGGAGTGGGGATAAATGAAAAGGATTGCACGACCGGCAATGCACTGGGCAAAGAGACAGTAGCATCGACCGCAACGCGCGCCGCCTCTGGAGCAATAGTGGAAACCGCTCCTGCACTCTGGACAAGGGCGTCATTATTCATCGCGGTCGCAGCGAAGGGAGCACTCTTCATGGAAAGTTCAGTCGATAAATTATTACTCACCGATTGGGCTGCAAAAACAGACAATTTAGAATATGCCAAAAAACCGCTCGCAACTATTCCAAAAACACTTGTTCCCAACAAGACCATGATACGCTTGTCCGCAGGTTGGAGCAACGCTTTACCCTTCACCGTGAGTTCGATGTATTTCCACTTGTGACCATCATCCACTTCTCTCACCAATTGGGCTTTCTGCAAAATATCCAAATGATCCTTAATCGTGGGAGCGGCGAGGGAAAGCTCTTTGGCTAACTCACTCTGGGTTTTGCGACGCTCCATTAATGATTTCAAAACGGAAACACGGGTGTCTCCCGCGAGGGCTTTGAAGACTTCCTTATCTAAGGTAATTTCATCACTCATACTAGGTTAAACGTTCAAATTTCCTTTAAAAGACACGCACGAATGCCAAGGAAAAAGGCTTAGAAACCATGCCAAATAGAAATAAACGCGTAAAAAAAATTACTCCTCGGCATCGCCCAACTCGTGGATTTGTTCTCTCAACTCATCCAACTTTTTCTTACTCAATTGTAATTGTCCAAATGCTTCCTCCGCATCCTTATCTTGAACCTGCAACTCGATGCCACCCTTTGCATTGCGTTTGAACGTGACATTTTTACCAAACTCGGTTTGCAAATGCTCCAACAAATCTTCCTCTTGCAGAATTCTACGCAGCTTCATACTCAACAAATTTTTGAGTTTATTGAGTTCGAGAACGTGCGACTCCAACTCCCCAATCACATCCGCATTTTTCCCTGCTTGAAAAGAAATAGGCACTGGTTCAAGTCCCGCGTCCAATACCACACCACTCAACTCATCGTGTTTAGCGTGGAGTTTTTCCAATCGCTTGGTAAAAACATCAATATCCGCATCAATTTTTTTCAACAACGCTTGAAGAATTTCTTCTCGCTCTTTTAATTCTTTAGAGGGCATACCTTCACGTGCGAGTCCACCTTTATATAGAATAACCTTTTTCGAGTGTCATGCCCGAGAAGCAAATCAATGTCGATTTCACCTCCAAAAATACGGTCGTGGGACGCACACTCAACGATGTCCAAAAATATGGGGAAGAAGGAACCGGATACATTGGAAAAGTCGTCATGTCAAGCGGAGAAAACCCCGTGCTCGGAAGAAAAGTACTCATGGATGTGGCAAAACCCCACGTGATACTCATTTGCGGAAAAAGGGGCGGGGGCAAATGCCTTGATGGGGACACTGAAATTGTTTTGCAAGATGGAACCTTAAAAAAAATAAAAGAACTTGAATTCGACTCGCGAAATATTTTATCGCTTAATTCCAACATGAAAATTCAAGCAAACGAAAAAAGTGCATTTTACAAACGAAAAGTGGACAAAATATTTGAAATCAAAATGGCAAGCGGGAAAACGATTCGACTCACACATGAACACCCACTACTGACTATTGATGGGTGGAAGCCCACTCAAGAACTAAAAGAAGGAAGTCGCATTGCGACACCTCGAATTATTCCAACATTTGGAAATGGATTCATGGAAGAAAGCAAAATCAAGTTGCTCGCGTATTTACTCGCTGAAGGACACACCAAAAACAGGGCCGTTTGGTTTACCAACTCAGACCCGACCATTTGCGCTGATTTTTCAACAGCCGTTTCAGAATTTGATTCAAATTTAACTACGCGAAAAATGGACAAATATACCCTTCGCGTGGTGAAACCTGGATTTGGCGCCAAGGTAATGACATATGTCAGAAAGGAAGGCAAATTTGCCCCAGGGATGGTGCGTGAAAAAAGAAACACCTTGCGAACGTGGCTAATTGAAATAGGCGCATACGATAAACTAGCTCCTGAAAAAACCATTCCAGAAATCATTTTTCAATTGCCAAAAGCAAAAATTGCATTGCTTTTGAACCGAATGTTTTCATGCGATGGAAGCATTTATTTTGAAAGCAACCGTTGGCGAATTTCATATGCCACAGCTTCACCCAAAATGGCTGAGCAGGTCCACCATTTACTATTGCGATTTGGAATCATTTCTCGAATTCGAGATAAAAATAACCGATACGAAAAATTAGGAAAAGTTTTCGCTAGTAAAGAGATTATTATTGAAGGAGCCGGGGCTGAAACGTTTATTCGCGAGATTGGCTTCTTTGGGCAAAAAGAAGAAAAGCAAAAACAAGCGATGAAATATTTTGAAACCACGCTGCGCAATCCAAATAGTGACACGATCCCCATCGAAATATGGAAAATGTATCAACCGAAGAATTGGGCTGAAATCGGACAAAAAATGGGTTATTCCACCCCCAAAGCCCTGCGTGAAAGCCAGTTCTATGCCCCTTCCCGCCAAAAACTCCTGCAAATTGCGCGGTTGGATGAAAATAAGACGATAGAGATGCTAGCGAGTTCCGATATTTACTGGGACAAAATAGTCGAAATGAAAGAATTGACAGGAAACTTTGAAGTATATGATATCACCGTCCCAGAGAATCATAATTTCATCGCCAACGACATCATCGTGCACAATTCATATTCAATGGCCACCATGATTGAGGAATTTTCAAAATTGGCGCCAGAGATGAAACGCCGCGTGTCAGTGATTGTGATTGACATGGTGGGAATATTCTGGACACTCAAAATACCCACGCGGGGAAATGAAAACGAGTTAAAAGAATGGGGACTCACCCCTGAAAGTATTCCCGTCCGCGTTTTAGTTCCCAAAGGAAAATTGGATTTTTACAAAGAAAAAGAAATCCCCGTGGATGGACCATTAACCATTCGTGCGGGAGAAATGGACATCACGGAATGGATGGCCTTGTTTAGATACACGTGGCATGACCCCGAAGCCATTTTACTCGGACGAGTAATTAATGAATTGAAAGAAAAACTAGGCATGCGCTTTGGATTAGATGAAGTCATAATAGGCATCACCCAAGATAGTGAAGCCGACACGCTCACTAAACAAGCGTTAAAAAATCGCGTGGAAATGGCACGCGAATGGGGACTACTTGAAAAAGAAGGAACCAAAATTAGAGACATTGCCGAAGCGGGAAAAATTACGGTGATAGATGTGTCCGCCTATAGACAAGCCATTGGAATGGAAGGAACCAAAGATATTATTGTCGCATTATTGGGAAAAAAATTGTTCGAAGAACGAATGCTCTTCCGAAAAGAAGAAGAGATTAGATTGATGAAAGGATTGGGGCGCGAATCGCAAATGCCTATTGTGTGGATGATGATAGATGAAGCGCACATGTTCATGCCCAAAGACGAACCTAACATTGCATTGAATGTTTTGCTCGAATGGATACGCGTGGGAAGACAACCCGGATTGAGTTTAGTGTTGGCGACGCAGCGACCGAACAAATTACACCCGGATGCTATTTCACAATGCGACTTATTCATCTCTCACCGAATGACGGCGCAGGATGACATCATGGCCGTGTCGCAACTCCGACCATCCTACATGCATGGGGATTTTGACAAACTCTACGCCGAAATGCCCCGCGGAAGAGGGTTTGCTCTTTTACTGGATGACAACGCGGAATCCATCTACACCGTGAAAATGCGCCCCCGCGTGAGTTGGGACGGGGGAACCACGGCGAATGCATTCACGAAATAATGGGATAAAACCCCTCAAAAAGACAAATAGCACGGTTTCCGGCTATTGTTCCAAAACCCCTTAAAAATAGGGTTGCGCAGGAGTGGGTATGCGCTCCCGCCCGGAAGAAATTACAAGTGAACGATCGAATGGAAAACGGTTTAGACTATTCTTAGCGCTATTTTATGCCACCTGCTTACTCACGTTAGTAGGACTCATTCTACTGATCCCCCTCCCGTGGCTATCATTCATTTTGGGAACAATATTCCTCTACATCATTTGTCTCTACATGATTCAATATTTAGAATTGAAACCCGAAGCAACACCACACACCACTGAATGGCCAAGCGTCACCGTGCTCATTCCGGCGTATAATAGAGGAGAATCACTCCTAACCTGCATCACTAAAATTAAAGCCCTGCAATATCCCAAAAAAATTCAAATTATCGTTATTAATGATGCAAGCACTGACCAAACGCGTGAACTTTTATCAAATATTAAAGGAATTCAAACCATTCATTTATCCAAAAATGGCGGAAAGGCGAATGCGCTTAACATGGGGCTATCCAAAGCTAAAGGAGAAATAGTTGCGGTAGTCGATGGAGACAGCTATCCCAACGAGGATGCGCTCATGCGAAGTATACCCCATTTCAAAAAAGAAAATGTGGGAGCAGTAACAAGCATCGTTCGCGTGAATAACCCAAATGGAATGCTCCAGAAAATACAAGAAGTAGAATATGCCATTGGATTTGGACTTTACAACACGGTGCTTTCTTCAATGGATAGTTTGTTCGTGACCCCGGGGCCATTTTCAATATATCAACGAAAAGTACTAGAGAGAACCAAAGGATTTGACACGAGGGCAATAACCGAAGACATGGAAATCACCTTCCACCTGCATCAATTAGGATATCGCATCATCATGGATCCCGAAGTCCATGTGTACAGCGATGTTCCAACATCCGTTCACGCGCTCTTCCGACAGCGCATCAGATGGTTTAGAGGAGGGCTTGAAACACTCTACAAATATCGCAACAACCTCTTCTCTAAAAGCAAATTATTTTTTCGTTTTTTTTATCCGATGAGATTATTCATGGAAATAACCGCATTGATCTTTCTATTCGTCCTAGTGCGATTATGGTATGAAACGCTCGACGGATCATTAGCATCATTTATGGCGCTTTACTCAACATCCTTTGAACTAATCCCCTGGCCCACGTGGACAATAACTGGCACGAGCGTGTACACCCTATTTATGACACTTGTCACAATTAGCTTTGTCATTTTTGGCGCCAACCTTATGAAAAGAGACCGGCCAAAATTTTCACTCCCTGCATTGGCATTGTTTATTTTTGTATATGGAATATTCATATCAGTAATATATTTTATTAGCCTCACACAGACTATTCTAGGAGTTGAAAAAAGATGGTAAGTCCGTTCATCAAAGCATTCATTCTCATGGTAATCATTCTTGGAACATGGATAAGTTTCAGCATGGTGTTCGAGGGGCAGAGAAATAGTTCATTATTGGGAGAAATAGATTCGGTTATCCAGAATGAATCGGCCGTAAGGTCATATTTGGAATATGTTCACGCTACTCAAGATGAAGAAAGATACTGCTTTGTTTTGCGGGAACATATTTCATCACAAAATAGAAAATTGTTTGGTTTACTTGACAAATTGGAACAAGCACGCGTCAATAGCATCAATAATCAATACCCTTTAGTTCGTAAACAATTTCAATCGGTCAATGCCCAATTGTTTTTTTCCCTAAAGAGATTTGAAGAAGAATGCCCTGAAAAAGAACAACCATTAGTCCCCGTCCTTTATTTCTTCCCCGACAAACATGAGTGTGCGGAATGCCGACTTCAGGCGCAAATTCTCACCGAACTCGGAAAAACATGTCAAACACCGGTGCAAATATTCGCATTCCCGGTTGAAGGAGGAATTGAAATAATTGATTTGCTGGTGAAGGACTATAATATTAGTGAAGTCCCATCCCTCGTGATTTATGACAAAGTTCACTCTCGAATCCAGAGTTCGAGCCAACTGAATGAGCTATTACACTGCAAGTAGTCCCGGGCGGAGTCGGACCGCCGTCTCGACCGTGTGAAGGTCGTGTGATACCGTTACACTACGGGACTGGTATCGGAGGTTTTGATGAACCTTTTCCTAAAAGGTTCCCCTAAAAACGCTTATAAAAGGGGTTGACGTGGTGGGTAAAGCACACGCAAGGAAAGAAACACATGAACAACTGGGGGATTATACTCGGAGTAGTGCTCTTGTCCAGCGTGGCATTTGCCGCTGAAATACAAGCCCCTGAAAAGGTGGTGTCGTACGCGCCCTTCACGTTTAGAGTAGTGCTCCCCCCCACGGATACCTTTTCACAAGCAGCGGTTCATTTTGATAATATTCTCGTCGCCACCATTTATCCTACTGGAACGTGTGCGGTGCAACCGGACTGGATCCCATTCATTATTCATTGTGCTACATTTGATGCGGACACGAAAACGAACGCGGGACTCACCACGATTATCACGCACACGGGATTCTTCCCCGGACCCCACACTATTTTTGTTTCCACCCAAGGAAGTGCAGCGGAAACAAGCTTGTTCACCATCAACGTGTTTGATGCGGTGGATGAAGCATCGCAAACCGCACTCAGCATGCAAGTGGGAGACGTGAACGCGCGCGTGAGCGAATTAGAAGTGGAAAGCGTTTCCGCCCAAGAAAATATTTACACGAACAATGCTAACTTGACGAAAGCTATTGAACAAGCCAAAACAGAATTACAAACCGTACAAACCCAACTCGCTCCACTCATCACCCCCAAAGAAGACACGCAACAAGGGTTCCAAATCCCATTCATCTCAGACTTTTTCCGCCCAACGAGTCCCACCACCGGAATGGTTGCGGGAAGCAACGCCCCACTCTTGGGATTGGGAATTATTGCTGCGATTGCATTAGGATTTTTTGTTTTGAATGGACGAAAAAAAGAAGGATTTGGGGACATGAACAAAGGAACACCCTTCTTTGAGGGAACACTCGATACATTATTCAAAGGCGTTCCATCCGGAAAAACAAACAACGAAAGACCAGAGGCACAACCTAAGAAATGGTCATCCGACGTGGAAGAGGATTTGCGCGAAGATATTGAAGAAAACCCCCCCGAAAGAGACACGAAGATACATTACTCCGATTTGACACGCTAAACACGGGCACGGGGTTATATCTGTTTCCCATCCTAAGATAGATAGAGCTTTTTGATCAAACTTTTTGTCAAAAAGTTTGCAGGGATACCGTAGCGGTCAACCGGAGTGCGTTTAGGCCGCACTGGCTTAGTGCCTTCGCAGGTTCGAATCCTGCTCCCTGCATCTGACCAAATTCCATATGGTCATTCGGCAGACTACTATCGGGGATTTGCATACAAATCCCCACGTAGGCTTTTCATCAAACTTTACGCAAAAGTTTGCCCGTGTGGTGTAGTCTGGATAGCATCAGGGCTTCCGGAGCCCTTGACCTGGGTTCAAATCCCAGCACGGGTGCTTCGCGCCATTATCCATCTGGCGGGTCGGTATAGTGGGATGATGGCATCATCCCACGTCTTTTCGCCGGGCTTTTCCAAAAGGCCGGTTGGAATCCCAGCACGGGTGTTATTACGCGGCTTTCTTGGCACGTCGCACAACGGATAGAATGCCCAATTCTTTTTCCGCGTGGAGAATCATTTCTTTCGCACGCTGTTGAGTACGAATAGCCATTTGAATCATGTCATTATAGCCCTCAATAATAATATTCATTCGAGCAAGCATTTCTTTGGACTCAGGAGTATTGGGTCGCGTGCGCGAGAATTTTTCTCGCTCAGCCAAAAGTTTTTCCCGCATTTTTATTGTATCATTCTTTTCCTTTAACGCAGACGCGTATTCTTCTTTCCCTTCTTCTAAATTGCGTCTCAAATAACCCATTTTCCTAATACGAAAAACACGCTCCGAAAGGGGTCTCGTTCCGCGACGGCGAGCAAATAAGGGCATGCACAGAATGAATCGTTCCAGTAATTAAATCTGCCCACT
>VGJJ01000010.1 GCA_016867455.1 Candidatus Iainarchaeum sp.
CTATGGCCAGCATTCCTGCAGCACCCAACATATTTCCTCCCGAGTAGGAACTAAAAGCGAAATATCCAACTACTATAATTGCGATAATCACAATTACCTTGTCGAGCACCCAGCGCATGTATGCAAATGTTCGGCGCAAAAAGGTGGAATATTTTTCGAAAATACTTTCAGCATCCCAAAAAATATTCATTCCTAAAAACTGGAGCGAGTATCTAATTCGATATGCTAAGTGGTGTTGGAGATTTACATTCAAAAATGCTCGAACCGCATCTGAAAAAGCAATTCGACCATTTGGATAAAGTGTGGCGAAATGAATAGCTTTAATTTTATCAATATTAATGAAAAGTGCAAATAAAATGTTTAACATCAAGAGAATAGAAACGGCGATTCCCCCACTATTTTGAAATGTGGCTACCCCCCAAAGAATTTGAATGGGAAGCAGTACGATGAGAATACTGAGTGGGATTATTGGTGAAAGGTGTGGGGGGATGGGCCAGCCGCTAACCAGCTTATTTTTCAAAAACTTTTCTTTTTCGGGTCGTAGTAAAATTCGAAAGTAGACTATTGTGTTGAATGTACCAAACAAAAAAACCAAAATGATTACAGCGAGAATACTGATTAAAACAAGCGGCAGACCTTGCTCGAGTAATAATTTCTCAATCATGACAGAAGGATAAGTGATTATGTTAATATTACTATTAGCCAAAATGGCCGTGTTTGCATGAGAATCGAATCACTTGATTGAATCAGGCGGAGCGTGTTGGGAGGGTTGTTCGGGCACGGATTGGAGGAATAGAGTTGGTTAAAGTGTGGGATTTTATACCATGGCAATATGAGAATAAGTATGGTTTCAGCCAAAAATCCCTATCCAATCGAACCAGCCACCTATGTTGCAATAGTAATTGGGCGCTTTATTTCCCTGCTTATCCTTTTGGTTATCGCATTTGTTTTTTTTAATAATTATTTTATCTATGCACTGGCTCTTTTCGGTTCTCATTTTGTGATTCGACTATGGATTTTGCGCGAATACTTGAACACATTTTCTTTCCGCATTGACCCTGAATATGTGGTTGTTGATCGAGGCGTTATTGGGCGGCAGCGGTCTTCTTTTCCCTATACTAAAATTCAAGATGTGAATTTGTATCAGGGTTTTGTTCAGAGCTATTTTGGTTTGTGGAATGTTTCCATTTCGACCGCCACCACTACTTCGGAGATATCTTCCATGATTCCTGGACTGAGCTATGCATCGGCTGAAAAAATACGCGACCAAATATTGGATCGTGTGAAGGCAGCTCAAAAACGAGGAAAGTAATATGCTTTCAGTAGAAAATACGTTTCGTCCATCTTGGAAGGGATGGTTCACTGGGAAGTTGTTGGGGACATTGGTCGCGGCAATTGGGGCATTTTTATTTTCGGCAGTCATCCTGGTGTTTTCCTCGGAGACAGTGGACCCATTAGTTGTTTTTTTTGGATATGCTTTCATTGCCATTGGATTCTATCATTTGTCCGTGATTGCCAATTTCTTTGTTTTTCGAGTCCAGCTTTCGGATAGGGGACTCTTTACGATGGAAGGAATTTTTAGGAAATCTCAACGCGTATTGCTTTATTCTCAAATTCAAAATGTGGAGACTTCTCAAACATTCTGGGAAAAAATATTGAAACTAAAACATGTGCAAATATCAACCATGTCTAGTCGATCATTCGCTTCCAACCTTTCCAAATATGCTTTCTCTGAAACGGATGCGGATAAAATCATCGCATTGGTTTATGACCAAATGAAAAGCTCGTCCGAGAAAAAAATGGTTGTCGAACGTGCGGCGAAAGAAGATGCAAATCCATATCCTATTCACGCCTTCAAAGTGGGTTTTACCTTTTTTGCAGTATTTGTGGGGTTGTGGACAGCTCTCGCTATTTTTCTTATCTCTTTAACACCTTCGATACAAGATTTCTCTTTCATGATGCTAACTATTTTGGTTGCATTAATTCCTGCCGGAATCCTTTGGGGGTATAATTATCTCGAATTGAATTCGATTCGATACTATTTTCTCAAAAAAGATTTTCACACGCAAACAGGGTTCTTTTCTCGATACACGAAGTCATCTCCGTATGAAAACATTAGGGATATTCTCATTTCTCAAAGTCTTTACATTCGAATAGTGGGATTGGGGGAACTTAGTCTTGAAACCGGAAAGTTTGATGACTATGTAAGTGATTCTGATTCAAGATCTCAGCCGTATGCTCTAAAACTCCAACGGAGCATTCCCGCTCTCAGCATATCGGATGCGTATTCCTTGCGAGATGATTTTTTTCGAATTCTAAAACTTAAAACAAACTTTCTTAGTCCTTCACTTGTTGAAAAATTTCCATTGTTGAACGTCAAGCCTATCAAGAAATGGGTTGGTTGGGTAATAGGAGGCGTGGTCCTGTGGTTTTTGGTAGTTGCGCAAAGTTACTTTAATGAACTGTCCATTCCGCCGTGGGGAATTTATTTCGCAGTGATTATTTGCGTTCTCCTTGCGGCAAAACTCGTGCACGAATATGCGTATTGGAAAGTGTACTATTACAACGCTTCATCGGACATTTTAGTTATTCGAAAAGGAGTCTTCCATCGGAAGGAAATTGCTATTCCTTTCTCAAAAATTGAAAATATTTATCTTGACCAAGATGTTTTTGACCGGGCATTTGGGTTGTGGGATTTACACTTTGAGACACCCACTCTGCGTTCATCGATGGAAGCCCACATCGACGGCTTAAGCGAAAAAGATGGAATGACCTTGCGAGATATGCTTCTTAAGCAAATAAAACAATAGACTGCCGTTGGCTGTAAGGGGCGTGCGGCCGGTGGAGCGCTGGTTAGGATTTATATCCCAAAGTAGATGATTGATTTTGGCTTGTGCTTAAATACCTCAAAAACGTTCGTTATTCTATGAAACGCATTCCTATTATCCTTGTTTTTTTGACGCTCTTACTCGTATCAACTACCGTATGGGGGGCACTCCCTACTTCTTCATTGAAAGTGTTTGCGGTGGCGCCGGATGGAACCGTGTTAGAGGCCACATTGGGATTGAAAACAACGCCAGGAAATGGAACCGTATGGTCGTCCGTGTCCGGACCATTAGTGGGGACGGCTACTCAAAGCACGGAAAAGATTGCCGTGAAAGTAGCGAAGAATTATTCTCCAGACGTGGAAAATTTTGATTATTTTTTCAGCATTGACAGCGAAGCCAGCGTGGTGGATGGACCCAGTGCAGGAAGCGCCATGGCGCTGCTGGTGGTGAGTTCACTGCGCGACCAAAAAATTCCCACGAATGTAGGGTTGACGGGAACCATCACCAACACGGGAGAAGTGGGCCCCGTGGGAGGAGTGTTTGAAAAAGCGAAGGAAGCATCCAAAAATGGAATCAAACTATTTCTCATTCCGCAAGGAGAGTCTAAACAAGTGGTTAAACTCCCGGATGGCGTGAAAAATATTAATTTGCCCGAGTACGCGTTGAAAGAATGGGGAATGAAAGTAGTTGAAACACGAACACTAGACGACGTGCTCACGTACGCGTTCACAAACATCGATACGATTGACATCAACCAAACCACTCCCGCGGAAACTCCTGCGTATATTCCTCCTAAAATTTCCACGAATCCGGTAGTGAGTCCGATGCACGAGCTCAATACGAAATTTATTGAACAAACAAGGGAAATCATGAAGCAAGCCCAAGCGGCATTGAACCAAACATTATTGGATGACGATGGGCTGATTGAAGTGCTCTCACGCACACTCGATGAGTCGGAAAAAACAGTGAATGAAGCCGAATTACTCACGCAGAATGGATACGAATATTCGGCGGGAAATTATACGTTTTTGTCCAAAGTCAACGCGTACTTTGTTCACGATGTCGCAGAAGACCCGGAACTCATTGATTTGGAAAGCGACGCATTGTTAGAAAAAGTAACGGAACTCGAAACAGTTGTGGAGAAACAACAAAAAATACTTGACAAAACGGTCCCCATTGAGGGAGTGGAATGGTATATTGCGGCGCAGCAACGATTAACGTGGGCACAATTAGAAATTGCTAAACTCAAAGACACTCCAACGATTATCGTGGTGACGGAGGATGCGATACACGCTCAAGCCGTTG
This sequence comes from Candidatus Iainarchaeum sp., assembly GCA_016867455.1. GTDB lineage: Archaea > Iainarchaeota > Iainarchaeia > Iainarchaeales > VGJJ01 > VGJJ01. The sequence goes on from VGJJ01000010.1 coordinate 4,134, forward strand.
AACGCGTGCAAAACTATGAGTTTGCCAAATCATGGCATGAATCGAGTCAAGAATTTTATGATATCGCGTTGAGAATGAGCACGAAAGGATTGAAAACACAATCCCCATTCGTGGATTATTACGCAGACTTCGTGAAGAATGCTCAAAATGGATTAGAAATTATTTCCACTGCGGAAGGAGAAGACGCTCAACGCCGATTAGATGCAGCCGTGTTGGACCAAGCGGGATTAAGACACTTATCCGCGGCGATGAACTCGGCTTCGGCGCTGGCACTCATTAACGCCACACTGGTTCAAAATGATTCGAATGCGGACATTCGACAAAAATTAGAAGAAACCATTGAATCATTAGACGAAAAAATGAACGCCCAATTAACGCGATATGCGTGGGCGCGATTGTATTTAGACCACGCCAAATATTATCTCAATTCGGCCAACTATTATGCGAATAATAATCAAGGAGCCGCTGCCGCGAGTAATTTGAGCAGCGGATTAAGCTTGGCCTTGCTCGCGGAAAACACGTATGAAGTGATTAAGGACGTGGATGATTATTACGCATCACTGCCCGCCTCACGCTTTACTATATTGGAAAACGGGGGCACGGGGCTTCCGGTTTCCACCACTAGTGGAAGCAGTAATGGAGTCGGGAACGGGGGAGTCATTCCTCTCTCGATTGGGGAGAATGGGGAGGGAAGCATTGTCGTCCAAGCCGGGCAAAATGAGATCCCCGTAACGGGAATTTTGCTGGCCGTGGCCCTATTCTTAGGCGTCGTGTTGATAGCCGCTAGCTTAACGCGAAGAGGTAAAAACGTGCTAGAAACCCCCTTGGAAAGCGTTTCCTTATCGCCCGCCCCTACAAGGGAAAGTAATGGCTTCACACTCTATCGTGTGGACCAATTAGAGGCCCAACTCATGGCCGCGAGGCAGGGATTAAGGCACGCAGAACACCAATACACTCAGGGAGGGGTTTCCCAGACGGCGTATGGGGAAATGACAAAACACTATCAAAACCAGATTCGAACGATTACCAAAGACTTGCGGGCAGCTAATAGTGAATTGCGAAAAGAACGGGCGAAAAAGCACGCCACACCCACTCCGGAAAAGAGCACATTGTTGGACAACCCCCTCTCCCCAAGGGAAACCAAAAGTAAAAAAATTACCAAAAAATGGCCCCCGAAGAAAAAAGCAAGCGCTACTAAAAAGACCAAAAAATAAGTGAGTGTATGGAAATCACAGAAACGCTTTACGTTACCACGCGCAACGAGTGGAGAAAATGGTTACAAAAAAATCATGCCAAGAAAAAAGAAATTTGGTTGATTTATTACAAAAAAAACTCGGGAAAAAAACGCATCCCCTATGTGGACGCGGTGAAAGAAGCACTATGCTTCGGATGGATTGATTCCACGGTAAAAGGAATCGATGACGAAAAATACGCTCAACGGTTTTCTCCACGAAAAAAAGGAAGCCCCATTTCTCCATTGAATTTGGAACTCATCAAAAAATTGCTCGATGAGGGAAAAATGACTCCTGCGGGAATGATTTATCTCACGGGAAACAAGGACGTGTCGAATGAGGACGCCCATGAGGAATTGAAAAAGAAACACGAAAAATTAGTTATTCCCAAAGACGTTGAAAAAGCATTGAAAAAAGACCCCGAAGTGTGGAAAAACTTCCAAGCGTTCCCCGAAAACTACAAACGAATACGAATCGGATGGTTGGACGTTCGAACGCCCACACGAATGGATGTGTACACGCAACGACTGAATTACTTAATCAAAATGACCAAGAAAAACAAGCGATTTGGGACAATTAGAGAATAAACTTTTCAAAAAAATGAAAACAAAATTAGTAAGAGAAAAAGTGTAAATGAAACAAGGGATTTGCATCCCCTGCCTCATTTTTGAAGTTAAGAAATTTATCCGAATAACCCTGCAAGACCGGCAGCGGCTTCTTCTTCTGATTTCTTTTCTTCTTGCTTAGGCTTTGCTTCAGCTTTGTGCTCGGCGTGCGCAGCGGGTGCGGCGGCGGGAGCGGCTGAGACAGCGGCCTTTGCAATGGCGTCATCAATGTTGACGTTCTTGAGACTCGCAACGAGTGCCTTCACGCGGGCGGAATCGACCGTAATTCCGGCAGCTTCCAGCACCTTCGTGACGTGCGCTTCGTTAATCTCTTTCTTAGCTGAATGCAAAAGCATTGCACTATAGACGTATTCCATGGCATGTCACCTCAGTTTTGTTGTGTGTCCCAACCCACTTTTTGAAAAAATGGGAAATGACTGTGAGAGCCTTTTTGAGAAAAAGCCTCGGGAAAAACCCGAATGCTTTTAGCAAAGGCATTTGTAAAGCCAGTAATTGAATCAATTACTGGGCGTCCTCCTTGACGTGTGATTTGATTTCCTTTGCCGCATTTTCGGCTTTGGCAAGAATTTCTCCAACCGTTGCTTCCGTGAGAACATTTCCATCCAATGCGACTTGCTTGGCTTCGCGGAAAGCTTTGGTGATGATAACAGGCGTTGACTTGTCGTTGAACACGAACGCGTTCACAGCCAAATTGAATGCCTGTTGTTCAGCCTTCACGAAGTTAGCGAAGACTTCGTCCTCATCAATGTTTAACACTGACGCAGGATAGAGTTGTCCTTTCTCCGCGACGTGAGTTAATGACAAGCGTAATTTGATGGGCTTAATTCCAAACTTTCCCAACACGTTCACCACAGGAGCGGTAATCGCTTCTCCTTTGTGCGTGACAATCTTGTCTTCCATCACAGCAATCGTGGCACCTTGTACGCGCACGTTTAATCCGGCGCCTTTCAAGTCAGACAACGCAGGTCCGGGAGGCAAACCAGTGTCTCCGGCAGGAATGACAATATCGTCGGGAGCAATCTGTCCTTCTTTGGCAGAAACTTTACCGGATGATTGTTTAACGAGTGCAAATAATTCAAAGGGATTGACTTTGGAGAACAACACGGCCGTGGAACCCTTCAAGTCTTTGGTTAATGAATCATCCACGCCCGCTTCTTTGAGGGCACGCTGAATGATTTTGCGCTTTGACACCGTAACGTGAGCTTTTCCAGCTAAACGGACTTTGAGTTGACCGTGCAAATTGGCCGGGAATCCGGACAAGTCAGCGACTCCCACGACAGGATATTCTTTAGCTAATTGTTTCAATCGTGAAACTTCCGAGTGCTTCCATTTCTTGGTGTGAGTAGTCATGCGGCACCCTCCGTTTCAGCTTGCTTTCCGCCCACTTTGACGGGAGAAGACATCGTCATCTTGAGTAAGACTGATTTCACATTCACGGACTTGTTCCCAATCGCGGGGAGAACAGCCTGATACACTGCCAGCGTATTTTCGGCAATCTTATCATCATCCATTTCCTCTTTACCTACGGAAATGTGAACAAGGGGCATGTATTTTCCTTTCTTGTTAGAAACTTTCACCACGCTTCGCAAGCGAGCAACCTGGGCTTGAACTTGCTTCAAATCATGAGTAACGGGTTTAGGCATACGGTTCTTAGGCGCGAGTGTTTGTCCCAAAAACTTTCCAACGGTTAACATGACCGGTCCTTCAGACAAGAAACCCACATACTCGTTGAGCATTTCGGCTAATTGTTTTTTGTTGATGGACTTGATTTCATCTTCCATGATGACGCGATCAACCACGGTTTTAGCTTGAGAAGCAAATTCTTTATCGCGAACAAATAATGCCACTTTACCATCGCCTTTTCCAACAGGGTTGGGCAATGCCACGTCGACATCCACTTGGTTTTCGGCTTTCTTAAAATCAATATTTTTGAAATTAATCGTCAAGTCAATCGTCTGCTTGAATTTTCGTTTTTCGGCCGTCTGGCGAAGCGTTGAGAGTGCACTTAACACTTGATTTTTTTCCATACTGAAAAACCTCCCACTCTCGAGTGGTTGGCGGCTTTCCATTCTGGGTAGAATGAGAAAGTAGACTATTTTCGAAGGGGAATGATTAAAAAGGAAGGCGTTAGCCCGAGCGAACCCGCTATTTTAGGGTTATTGGCCTTTAGAACCGGTTTTCCCGGTTTTGCGCGGAGAGAGGACTTCTTGATAGACGCGAGAAACTTCTTTTCCGATGCGGTCCCAGGACCAAATGACCTGATCTAAGTCAAATGTAGGGAGGGGTTTTTCGAAGGAGTGCATGATGCCCTTGGCTACTTCTTCGGCATTGTCGGGGTTCTCAATGCCTATGGCCGCGCCTACTTTTACGAGGTCTTTCATCGCACTCGAATGAGTAGCAATAATGGGACACTTCGTCGCAGCAGCCATCCCGTATACTAATCCTTGACTCTCGGAATCAGCCATGAGTGAAAACACGTGGGCGTTGGAATAGAGACCAATGATCATGTCGAGTTTCTCAAATTGAATGTGTCCATGAAACGTGACGTGGGATTGAATGTTTAATTCGGCAGCTTGTTTTTCGAGAGCACCGCGTTCCACTCCGTCTCCCACAATGTGCAACGTGGCATCGGGGTATTTTTTCAGGACGAAAGGAAGAGCAGCTATGAGGCGGTGAACCCCTTTTTGTTTGACTAATCGCGCGACCGTGAGAATCATATGAGGGATTCTTTTTTTCTTCGCGGAAGAAAAACGTTTAACGTCAATTCCATTTGGAATGAGCGTATATTTTTGGGGATCAATATTTATTTTTCGCGTGAACAAATCATATTCATAATCGGAAACACAAATGAGTTTGTCAATTTTGGCGCCGAGCGCGTGATAGTATACATTAAGCAATGGGTGCAGCATTTTTCTCCAAGGAGAAGATGAAATGGAACTCGCTCCCGTAATGATTAATTTTTCATTATTTTTTTTAGCAAGAACCGCTAGCATGGTGGGGAGGGAATTGTATCCGTACGCGTGAATAATATCGTGATGCGACTCCCTGAGCGTGCGATAAAGTTCCCACGAAAAATAGAATGCACGATTAGGAGAAAAGCCAGGGAATTCGGTGAGGGATAATCCATCGTACGTCACACGACCGGCTGGATTTTCGTGGGGAACACAATATACTTCAACCTCGTGCCCTTCTTTTTTCAGGTATTGGGCCAAGTAATACACGGACTGTTCCACCCCTGCCGTGTTGCGGCGAAGGGTGCCCGGACAGACAAAAACGATACGCATAGGGGTAACATACGTATACGATTCCCCAGCATTGAAAAAGATGCTGGTTCATAATCAAAATCATGAGCACCATATTTCTAACCGGGGGAATGGGCAATATTGGAAAACGCATTCTAACGATACTCGCAGAAAAGCACCGGATTATTGCGTTAGGTTACCGCAAGCAGGGAATTCAACACCCTTCCATTGAGTGGGTGACTGGTGATATTCGGCGGCCGGAGAGCTACTTGAACTATTTGAAAAAATGCGATGTGTTGGTGCACTTAGCGGCCGATGTATCAAACACTTCGTCATTGCTCCATGAGACGAATGTGCGTGCGACCAACGAATTAGTATTGAGCGCGAGACAAGTAGGCTGCAAAAAAATAATTATTTTTTCCAGCGCAGCCGTGACACAAGATTTTTTGACACCGTATTCGCGTTCCAAAAAAATAATGGAAGAAGAATTATCACAAATGAATATTCCAATGATTGTGGTGAGACCAACTCTGGTGTACAGCAAAGGATCCAACTACTTGCGGGGAATGGAGCATTATCTCCACTTGCCCCTGCCGTTTGTCCCACTGCCTAACGGAGGGAATGCGGATTTGCGTCCTATTCATGTGGAGGACGTGGGAAAAGCCCTTCTGCGGGTGATTGAGGGGCCCGTTCCCCCAAAATTTTGCGTGTATGATTGGGCATCACGTGAATCATTTACATTCGGCCAGGCACTCGCCCTCATTGCCGAAAAGAGAGGAATCACAAAACCATTGGTGAGCATCCCTCATGCGCTCCTGGGAGAGAGTTATTTGTTGGCGCAAAAAATAGGATTACGTTTGCCATTGCGTTTTATTCAATTAGCGGCGCAGGGGTCTAGTTACCACGTGAACCCTCGCTCGTTTGAGCAGGATTATCATTTTGTTTTCCGCGAACCCGACAAAGGGTTCAGGGACTGTATCGAATAGTTGCGTGCGAAAAAATACTAAAAAAAATGGAATGGGGATGCGCACTAGTTGAGCTGCGCATCGTATTTGCCATCTTTGAAATCCATTTGAGCTTGCTTAGCGTGTTTTCCATCAATGGTGATTCCCATCGAGTTGCATGTTCCAATAATTTCACGGCATGCGCTGCGCAAGGTGTATGAATTCAATTTACCCATTTTCATTTCGGCAATTTTTTTGACTTGTTCAAACGTAAGGTTTCCTTTGACTTCCGTCTTAGGATTGCCCGCTCCCTTGTCGGCCTTGGCTTCCTTTGTAATAATAGCACTCGTGGGGGGACTTCCAACCGTAATCGTATAATTCTTGGACTTGTCCACGTCCACCACTACCGGAACTTTCATTCCAGCAAATGCTTTGGTTTTATCATTAATTTCTTGGACAATTTTTCCCACATTCAATCCTAAGGGTGCCAACGCAGGACCTAATGGAGGCGCGGGGGTGGCTTTTCCACCATCAATCATAATCTTAATTTCGGGCATGTTTTCACAATCCTAGAAGCGATTTAGTAACAGCTAACAAGGAATTCCTGAAAAAGACTTATAAATGGCGGCTCTCACTGTGCCGTCCGGGGAGCATACCCTGGAATATGGAGCACGTTGACGGTAATGAAATAATATACAAAATAGGCGGGATAGGCCATGTCGCGAGCCAGGGAGAGAAAAAGAAAAGTCAACCCTTCGGCAATCGTGCACTTTCGTCCGCGCAGCGTCACGAGGAAGCGAACCCCCGCATATCCTACTATCCCTGCGATAATGCCTGACCACCCCAGCAAGAAGTATCCTGCCAGGAGGAGGATCCAGGCAACACTGCTCATGAACGAATGCTTCGCCCATTCTTTCCCAAGAAAGGAAATAGTTTTACGTGGAAAACGACGGAAGAGGAGCATATCATCCTTGAGATGGCGCAGGTTTTTCCACACCGAAATAGGAGCAATAGACTTGGCCGGGTGGTACGTCACCACGTCCGGAACAAAAACAATCGGCCCCTTCGTCAATGACTTAAATGCCATATTCGTGTCTTCGCGCCAAAAATAAAACTCAGGATCATAATAATTAAAACTTTCAATAACCGCACGTCGATAATGCGTGTTGCAACCAATGTATACTCCTCCATGCAAATTGACGGGAGCATTCGAAAAAAGAGGCTTGCTTTCATCCGTGATGACTTTTCCTTCAATACCAACCGCTTCCGGATGTTCATCAAACGCTTTTTTTATTTGCGACAACCAATTGGTTTGAGGAAGCGTATCCTCGTCCGTGAATGCGATAATATCCCCGCGCGCACGTTCAAAACCAAGTATTCGTGCTTTAGCCGCGCCCTGGTGTCCCTGGGAAATGAAAACACAATTCTTTATTTTTTTAGAAAAACGATCCACTACCTCTTTGTTTTCACGCGCATTGGCATCATCAATAACTATTAATTCCCACTTATCCGATGGATAATCTTGTTCGCTGATGCGCAGCAATGCCTTTTCGAGCAAATCCCAACGCTTGAAGGCGGAGAGAATAACACTAATCTCTATTTTCTTCTTGGCACGTGAAACAAGCGATGCTGTCTTTCGAGCAGTCATGCAGGAAGATGCAATGGAATAAGATATAAATCATGACCGCATTCGTTGAGAAAAGCGATGATTGTACTACGCAAACGCGGCAAAATCATGGCACGGGGGAAATGCACCAGTGATTCGTTTCCTGCGTGGAAAAACCACACGATTCAAGGGTGGGACAAAAAGCAGGGTATGCCAAAAGGGTTTTGGTTTGAAGATTTTGAAGAGACAAACGTATGGTTGTACAATCTCCCGTTTCCATTCCGCGAGATAATGATTCGCGATTACGAGCAATGGTGATGGGTGTTGCTTCGGGAGAAAAATTATCCGTGGAGGAAATGGCATCATTAATCACCCAATACGATAATTCTCCCCCGCATTCGGGATAACACGTGAGGGGGGATTCAATGAATGATGGAAGCGTGTCGATTTCACTCCCGTAAAGTGTATGAATGTCTCGCTCCCCGGCGAAGTCAACAAACTTTGCCGCGGAATAAACACTTGTAAGAAGGAAAAGCAACACGAGAAAAGGAACCGCGCGGTGAATAATCCCTCTGGTAAATGCGGGATGCGCACTCAGGATGCCGTGAATGCCAATGAGAAAGAAGTATGTGACATACGTGACCTGGTGAGGTTGGTTGAAGAAAGGAATGAGCGCAGGAATGCCAAGGAGAGTAATCACTCCCAACACGGCATGACTAGTCCACCATCCCGAGAGCGGATGTGATTGGTCGCGGGAGCGGAATGCAAGGAAGAGTAAAATAATCACCGAAACCACGTGAAAAAAATTTGTAAAAATATAACTCGCTTCCAAGTGATAACCCACGTACGTGGATAATAGCAAATCCTTCTTCGCCTGAAAGTAAGGAATGAGCCACGGACTACTGAGTAACACACTCAAGAGGATGGGAGTGCTATTCTTCCAGGAGTTATTGGTAAACGTTAGCACGGAAAAAATTCCCCACGCGAGCAAAGCCATGGTGAAAACAGCGGGGTGAGAAATCATGAGAAGAGAAAAAAGAAACCCAATCCAAAATAGTTCATTCCACGAGAGGGGTTTGTTAAAATGATGGATAATCATTCCCAGAATAGGAATGAAAAAAAACCAACCCGTTAATTCAGGAAAACGACCCGTTTCGAATAACCAATTAATAGAAAGCGGATTGAAAAAAACGAGCGAAACCAAAATAATCGTTTGAAAAAAATTCTTTACTAAAAAACGATGAACCAGGAAAATGATTCCAACGACCAACAAAAATGCACTTACCATCATTGCAGGAAGGATGGTCTGAGAAACGTTTACCCATTGGAGAAATTGCATGATGGGAAATGCAATCAAAAAAAATCCAGGAGGATAGGTGGCAAAGAGAACATAACCCACCCCATAATTCCATTGTTGCGTGAGGCCGCCCCATCCAATGGTTTGAAAGAAATGAAGCTTAACCGCGTGGGTGAGGACATCGGTCATGGGCCACATCGTGAATTGCGCCCATAAATTACGAAAAACAACCACCATCGGAATGGCAGCGATAAGCACACTCACTAATTCAAGGTGTTTGCGGAGGAGAGACATATACGTGTAGTGCGCGCATGAGTATTATTGCTTTTCGGCTGCCGCACTAATAATAAGGGAGTGACACGGGTCATTTCCCCCGAGGAAGCGATTCAATACACTCACCAATGGAATTTTTTTCCCCGCACCTAGACGAGCAAAGGAAATAGTTGTATATCCGGCGCGGCGCAGCCAATACACCCACGTCCGGAGGCTCTGATTATTGATGTGCGTGTAATCATTCAAAAAAACAAAGGAGGGGGCCCAATAATTGGTAATCGTAAAAACAATGCGTGGAGATTTTTGGATGAATCGCGAAAAAAAATCAGGAATATCGTCTGCGGGAATATGCTCAAACACTTGTTTAGCAACAATTACATCTTCGCGGGGAGGTAGCTTATTCCATACGTGCGTGTCCACATCGGCTTTGGGGTCACTATCAATGTGTACACCGTGTAACCAGTAGATGATAATTGAGTAGAAAAAACCCGATTGTGTGCACCCACCTCAATAATCGTGCACGGTGATGAAGGCAGTCGAGAAATGATGGCGTGCTCCTCATTCATTGAAAGTAAGGGAACGTCATGCCATTGCCGGGGAACGTCGCACGTATACTCATCATAATCTGACCAGCTGATGACGCGGGATGATGGATAATGGGGCATTTTTTTAGTAGACATTTTGTTTCCCAATCGTTCCTTTTTCAAAATACTCATTCTCGCTGCCCACTTTATCTAAATCATAGTCTTTTTTCTCAATAATACTCCGCGCGGCCAAGATTCCCATTTCGAGGGAATGATCCTGATTCGTATAACGAAAACGACCGGGTCGACCAATGTATTCCAGGTTGGTGAATTGATTCAAATAATTCTTTACCACATCCAAATTTTTCTCATAACCAATATTGTATACCGGGTACACGTTCGTCTGGCGGTGGAGATACGCATTCTCCACTTCGTTCATGGACAAGAATCCTAGTTTGTTCAACCAGAAAACCGTATCCTGCAAGAGTTTCTCTTTAGAAGCATTCCAAATCTCATCCCCTTCCCAGCAGAAAAACTCAATCATCAAGGATGTTTTTCCAGGCGGAGACATTTTTTTACTAAAATTATTCATTTCAGCAATTCGACCAAATGGAATTTCTTTAGGAGGAAAATAAATCCATTGGTCAGGACTCACGCTCGGCTTGTTAATCGTAATAAACAAATAAACCTGGGAGCGATAGCGCAAACGTGACGCGGCTTCTAGCACATCGCGCGGGGGCGCAGGGCTCATGAGTTTAACAAACTCCGTCATGGGGATAGAAGTGAGTAAATGCTCTGGAGCGAATGTTTTTGTTTTGTCTTTCGTTTTAATGTCAACGCTGACAATTTTATTATTTTCATGATGCACCGCCGTTGGAACAGATTCTAAATGAAACGTGTTTGTTTTTTCGACTTTTTTCTTGATAGCCTCGTAAATGAGACCCGTTCCCTCATCCGGGTAATAGAATTGGTCCACGAGCGTTTTCACATCTTTGGATTTCAATAATGCTTTTTTGAGGATGGCCGTAAGACCGAGACCCTTGATTCGCTGCTGCGCCCAATCAACGGAAATGTCTTTGCAGGGAATACCCCAGACTTTCTCCGTGTAATTAATCATATTTACTTCGGCCAATGTTTTTCCGAAATTGGCAATCGCATAATCCTCGAACGAATTCATTTTGCGCGGGGCAATCTTTGAACGGGCTTTTTCAAAACCATAATCCGTTACCGCGCGAATCAAATTAATCGGACCAAATTTTGTCAACACTTCCATAATATCATTCGGATACTTGAACAATTTTCCATTGGCATAAAATCGCGTGAATCGGTTGACGAGAATCCATTTCTCTCCTAATAATTCCTCAATGAACGTGTACAAGTATTGGTTTTTGGAAAAAAAACGATGCGGACCAATGTCGGTTTTGAAACCACCAAACTCCATGGTGCGAGCCAGGCCGCCTACTTGATTATTTTTTTCAACAAACTCAAACGAAATATTTTTTTTGTAAAGCTCCATTCCCGCCGCCATGCCTGAGGGGCCAGCGCCCAGAATGAGGACAGTGGGTTGAGCAGTCATGCGTATTATTCTCCGACCACACGTTATAAAAGATGGTAAAGAAACTACCAGCCATAGCGCATGGTTTTAATGAAATAATAGATGTCCCAGGGCAATTCTCCCGTTTTAATGTCGCGAACCAACCGGCGAATCAAGAACTTGGGATTAAGCATATTTTCTTTGTAAAACTTGTTATAGAAAGCAAACACCTTTTCATATGTCAAATTAGGATGCTTGTACACTTTAGCGGGAGCATGAAAGACAAACTCTTCCCAGTTGAATGATTGAACAATACCCTTCTCGACCCATTCACGATACAATGGGGTTCCCGGCAAAGGCATGAGGATTCCTGCTTTAGGAATATCCGGCTCCAATGACTTAGCAAAATTAATGGTCTCCTGCATGGTTTCTTCCGTGTCATCCGGGAGGCCGAGCATGAAGAAGCCGAGCGTTTCAAGACCTGCTTTGCGAGCCATGGCAAATGCCTCGCGTCCCTGTTGGAGAGTAATCCCTTTTTTGATTCCATCCAAAACTTTTTGATTACCGGACTCCATTCCAAAACTCACGCGATAACAACCCGCCGCTTTGAGTTTGTTCAATAATTCCTGGTCCACACTATCCACGCGGATACCATTGTAAATATTCCAAGGAAACTTGAGGCCGCGTGACACAATCAAATCACATATTTCTTTCGCGCGCTGCTTGTCGGCAGAAAACATGTCATCCCAAATATGAATTTCCTTGAAGCCGCATTTGAGCATGTATTCCATCTCATCCACCACTCGTTTCGCGGACTTGGAACGCCATTTGATAGTGAACACACCCTTATTGCAGTACGTGCACACGTACGGACAACCACGGCTCGTCTCCATCGCACCTACCGGATTTTTTCGTGAAGTCAAACGAGGAGTCACATACTTTGTCAAATCATACAATTGCCATGCCGGCAAGGGAAGTTCATCTAGATTTTGAATAAACTCCTGCGTCTGATTAATGAAAACTTCTCCCTTGTGGCGATACGATAATCCATTAATTTCATTGAGAGGTTTACCCATCACAATATCCGCGAGCGTGATTTCGCCTTCACCAAAAATAGCAGCATCAAATTTAGATTCATGAAGAACACGAATGGGCTCATTAGATGGATGAGCACCCCCGGTCATCATGAAAGCGTTGGGGACTTCTTGCAATGCAATATCACAAATTTGTTTCGCTTCCGGAAAAAGCGCGGTTGTACACGTAATGGCAACCGCGTGCGGTTGATACTCGCGGAGTGTTTTTTCCAAATCAACTTTTGGATGAGGGGAAATACTCAAATCAATAATTTTAGCATCGTGTCCCTTTTGCAGCACCACTCCTGCGAGCGTGGCAAGAGAGAGGTAAGGAATGTGGGGAACAGCCACGCGGATTTTCGATTTGTTAAAAACATCTAATGCCGCGTGGGGAGTGACAAAAAGAATGCGTCGCTTTTCATTCGTAATATCGGCAAGCTTATTGGGAACATTTTCCTTGCACGCGAGAGAGTTATCAATTTTGATGAATCCAAACTTGTCGTGAATATTGGTGTCAGCCATTATACACGTACGCATACAAGATTTATATGGCTTCTTGGAAGAATAACCACGTTAAATAATTATTCTTTAATCACACGAATATGTTCCGCTTTAATGGTCACGGGAATCTTAACAGTGGCTTCGAGCAACTCCACGGTGACTTCTTCCTTGTTATCATTCACGCGAATCACACGGGCCTTTTCTCCTTTGAAGGGGCCTGAAATGAGTTCGACTTTTTGATCGGGCTTAATACTATCCATCAATGGTTTGTTGGACAAAACACCCGTGAGTTCTTCAATCTTGACTTGCCCGGAAACCACGCCGCGTCCTTTGACTAAATTGTTTCCCACAATGCCACGTTGGACCGTGTTTTCATCATTGGCTTCGACCATCACATAGCCTTTCAACCCCGGCATGACGGTAATGGAATAAATTTCCAATCCTTCTTTCACGGCTTTCGCTGCCAAAATATCAGCGACTAATGATTCTTGTCCTGTGGCCGTGCGGATGGTGTAAATCATTGTTTTTTCCTCGAGCGGGTAGTACCATGCTGTTTGATAGAGTAAAATGGACGGCAAATCCTTAAAAAGGAAGGGATGGACCCCTCACGAAGAGGTGCGTACAATGAAATTAATGAGCTCGACCACGAAGCCTAGCACGCCCAACACGGCAATACCCAGCGCGGTGATGCGGAGCATGGTAATATACTGCGGGGTATCCGGCTTCTTACTCACCGTAAAAATACGCTGCGCCGACGTGAAAAACTCTCCAATCATTTCCTGAGGCTTGAATTCCATACAATAGAAAAGTGGAAATGGGTTTAAAAGAGACTCCTTTCTGGGAAAAAGAAAAAATAGGCTTCCAGTCAAAAAGAAAACCACGGGTACTGTTTCGCAGTACCCGATACCGATCCGCCAGATGCACAACGGCCTTTTACAAAAAGGCCGGCGAAAAGACGTGGGATGATGACATCATCCCACTATACCGATCCGCCAGATGGATAATGGCGCGAGTCTATTCGGTGAACTCAATGTCCAAGTCTACCTTGGCGGATTCTTGTCCGGGAGCGGGTCCATCTAAGAAAGGAATTTTTCCCCCGGCAATCACGACCATAGCTTGAATGTGGGAGCGGGGCATTCCTTCATCAATCATCGCCCCCCAAATAATGTGCGCGTTTTGATCAATACGTGAGCCAACGACTTCCACAATCATTTCAGCCTCGCGCAGGGTCATGTCTGTTCCACCCACCACGTTAATTAGTGCGCGATTGGCACCGGAAATATCCACGTCCAACAAGGGAGATGTGAGAGCGTTCTCCACCGCTTCAAGGGCACGCGCGTCACTGGCTTTATCGGCTTTACTTTCGCCCAAACCAATCAACGCGGCACCGCCTTTCGACAAAATGGTTCGCAAGTCCGCAAAATCCAAGTTAATCAAACCCGGCTTCGTGACCATTTCGGTAATTCCTTTGACCGCGTTCACGAGTACTTCATCCGCGACCTTAAATGCAGCATTCACGGGCAAGTCGGGAGCAATCTCCAAAATTTTGTCATTGGGAATAATGATAACCGTGTCCGCCTCTTTGCGCAAGCGATTCAATCCTTCCAATGCATTCTCAATGCGCGCGCGTCCTTCTACCGTAAATGGAAGCGTGACCACTCCCACGGTGAGAGCGTTTTGAGATTTAGCAATATTGGCAATCACCGGAGCCGCACCCGTACCGGTTCCTCCGCCCAATCCGCAGGTAATGAAAACCAAATCGGCACCATTCAATAATTCCTTCAACTCATTTTCACTTTCACGCGCAGCCGCCTCTCCCACGGAAGGGTCGGAACCCGCTCCTAAACCGCGTGTTAATTGCCGGCCAATCAAAATTTTTCGATGAGCATTAATGTGCAACAATGCTTGTGCATCCGTATTTACTGCGTACGTTTCTCCACCCTCTAACCCTACTTCGCTTAAGCGTTGAACCGTGTTCGTTCCTCCCCCGCCTGCACCAATGACACAAATCTTAGCATGGGTTTCCTGAATAATGGCCTTCAATGCTTCTTCATCCTTCAATTGCTGCTCCGTCTTCTGCATGGGAGAAGCCGGCCCCGCGTTGGTGGGGTGAGATATCACAGCACCGGAGGGGGTATACCCGTATTGTCCCGCATTCAGGTTCTGGACTTTGTTCACTCGGTCAAAAAAGCTACTCATTTTCATATCCCCCTCAGTATCTCATTAACGGTTTAACACCGGATTCGAGACTATTACGTCTTTTTGGATATTAAAACCATGCCCACTTTCAACGTGTTAAACGTGCGAGGATTATTAACCGGCCACCCGTCTCCAGTAGTATGGACCGAAACGCGGTGCTATTCACCATTGGAATTATCCTCGCTTCATTGGGAATTATTTATTGGATTGCTCAATGGGATTTACCATTAGTGAACACGCCCAACACGAGCCAACCCGTCTGGGTGCTCATGCAACCCCAAAAATGCGCCGAAATTCCCTGGAGAAAGGACTGGTCCCTCCAACACGGAAAAAACTATGCGGATTTTCCACTGGAAAGCGAATTGAGCGTGCTCCAAACCTATTATTCAACGAAAGGAATAACCATCCTGGATGCCACATTCACGTATCAATCAACGAATGAAACATGCACCGCGTGCGGGTGCCCCGAACCATTCGTGTTTGCACTCTACGTCAACCCCACGGACGCGGCAAGACTATCCGTGTCCGGATTCACGATTCTGGATAACACGAATCCATACATTTTCACCGGACCATTGTTCCGACAATCGATATCACAACCCGTTTCAAGCGTACTCACAACGGACTGTGAAAAATTATTCTCCACGAACACGGGATTAGACGCCTTGTTGGGAAACAAAAAAGAATCATGCTACGTGCAAGCCGCGATTAGTGCGCGCGACGCGAGGGTGTGCGAAAACATTTCCACCACGCAAGTAAGGAACACGTGCATTAGTGAAGTCGCCGTATCGCGACGCGACGCTGAATTATGCGAAATCATTCCCGAAAAAAATTCTTCCGCGTACGCAAGTTGTATTTCAGGAGTAGCGGGAATCGCTCAAAATGCAACGTTGTGCACTCGCATTAGTGATGCCCCTGCGAAACAATGGTGTGAATTAGGAGCAAAACCAAAGTAACCAGTAGAAAAAATTATTTTATCGCGCAAAAAATGTCTCACGATACACTCATCAAATTATTCACGCGATAATTCGAACAATTCCACAAAATCTTCCGGTTCAAGCAAGAATACTTTCTCGTCTGCAATATCCAACATTTGAATCGCCCGCGTAAACTTTTCACGCGAAACGCCTGCCACGGGATGTTTTTCCAATTGTTTGGATGCGTTCGAAACGGTTTTGTTCTTGAAACGAAAAAGCGTTTTCAACCACGAAACAAAAACAGGAAAATCACGAATAGGAGGAATTTTTTTGCGGGCTTTCAACGAGAGAATAGCCGAGAAATGATTGGGAACCGGAAAGAATGCTTTGGGAGAAACTTTTTTCACAATCCGACCATCATATTGGTATTGCGCAATCACGGAGAGGGGGTGATACTCACTGCTCCCGGGAGGAGAAAGTATTTTGTCCGCAAATTCAAATTGCCAAATAAAACTTCCCTGAACAAAACCATGCTCAAATAGTGAATACATGATGTCATCCGAAATAGCATACGGTGGTGCGGCCACGACTTTTGAAAATGAAATAGTCGACAAATCAATGGACAAAAAATCTTTCTCAATGATATCAACATTCTTGGCGGAGGAAAATTTTTCACGCAACACTTCACAAAGCTCGGGGCGCAACTCTACGGCGTATGTTTGACCGCACAACTCGGCAATTTTCTCCGTTACAAAACCAGTGCCCGCGCCAATTTCGAGTACGCTATCCTTTTTCGTGAGGTCTGCACTCGCTACTAAATCCTCGGCATTCTTCTCATCCACTAAAAAGTTTTGGGAATATTTTTTCTCGGGAAAAAAACCCGCGGAAACCATGGATTTTTGCAATTCGTCTAAGCGACTCACAACGTGTCACCGGGTGAATCGTTTTCGTTTGAATTCATCTTCCACTTGCGGGGGGCGCACAAACAAATAGTGCTTCTGGTCCCCTCCCAATTCATTCATGATGTGCCGGCGGAAAATGGACAAAGGTGACGTGAGAAACTTGATGCGCGTCTCAATATCCTTAAATGATTCAAATGGTTTCGTTGCTCGTTCACGCAGGATATCATCTAAGTGTTGCTTTCCCACGCCGGGAAGCAATTCTAATTGATGACGTTTAAGTGAAATGCTCCCCGCGACATTGAAAAATTGGACAAATCGCTTCTCATTCAACTCAACAATTTTTTCAACGGCCTTTTCCAATTCGGATTTGGCATTATTGGTCAAGTTTTCATACGTGATGCGCTGCTTAATATGATCAATTTTTTCCCGGGTTTCACGACCAATGTACACCTCTTCCATAGGCTTCAATTCCACGGAGGGTTTGGGAACAACTTCTAACAGTGTAAAAAAACTCGTCCCGATGACGATGGCAAGGGGTTCACTCTTGAAGCTCGAGCTCTTTCCATGCGGGAGAAAATCCAAAACCAGGGCTTTTTCTTCATTCATAGTGTATCACGGGTCAAACATCCTATATATGGATTGTGTGCAATGCCCCCGAAAAAAAGGGAACACGCGCAACCAACGAATTAGGAACTGGGAGCGTGCTTCTTGGTTAATTCCAAGGCTACCGAAAGCGCGCTATCGGGAACCGAACCGGGTTTGGAGAGAAGCAGTTTCATACTTTCCAAATCTTCGGGAAGAAAATCAACAATTTTCACCGCGAGATCTTCGGTCATGTTTTCAAGATTCATTAAATTGTTATACAAACTCTCGGCCTTGTCACTCGACAACTTGGCAAACTTGGTGGCGTAATCCAGTGTCTGCGTTTGCTCATAGGTGGCTTCTTTCGTCGAATAGTCGCGCGCGGACAATAATTCCTTGACGTGGGAAAGGGAAACCGGTTTCTTGGATAAGAGTTCTTTACCAATCATAACGCATCACTCGTTCAATCAATTACGCGGCCTCGGTCGCGGACATATTGTGAATTTCTTTCAAGTGAATCGGACTCACAACGAGTTCACAATCTTGACTGCCTTGCTTCACGGCCACCCGCACGGCGCGGCCCTGCATTCCTAACACCGTGCCCGTGAGTCCGTGGAATCGGCGGAAAGGCATTCCCTTGTGAATAGTACCATTAATGACAATCTGCACTTTATCTCCTTCCGTGTACGTGCGCAACAATTGCGTCACGGTGGGGCGATTTTTACTTCCTGTAATTTTTGCCCTTGTCTTCGCGCGATATCCTCGTGCTTTTTTTCCAGCCATAGTTTTCAACCCATCTAAAACTTGATATACGAAAAGGAAAGAGAAATCTTTAATAAGGCGACGCGAAGCCAGGGGAAAATACCACTCAAGGGTGCTCAAACACACCCCCCACCAAAAAAGCACAATCTTGGACAAACTACTTCAACATTAAAACAGGGGGTGGGTTGTGAATGGGGGAATGCTCCTTCCTCTTGTACGGGTTGCCTTGTTTCCTATCCTTTGGCCCATTTCCTCGGTTATTGACGGTTTTTGACCATTTAAATAGCTTTAAAAAGGGGTCGAGTAGGAAGACTCTATATAAAGGCCCTTTTAAAGCGCGGATTTTCCTCGCTTTTTTCAAACGGCCGGTTGGGAGTTGGTTGAATATGAGTGAAGGTTCCGGACAGCAATTCGAACAACATTCGTTTGTCCACAAGGGAAGGACCATTGATTACGCAATCGTCAACCTCGTCGCGAGCGGCGGATTAAACGCTAATCTTGATTTGTACAACCTCGCCATGTCCGTGCCCAACATCGAGTATGAGCCGGAACAATTTCCAGGAGCCATTCTCAAAATGAAAGAGCCTAAAGTCTCGATGCTCTTATTCAAAAATGGAAAAATCATCTGCTCGGGTGCTTCTGCCCAATCACAGATTGACGTGGCCATCAAAAAAGCCAACAAAATGATTAATGAAATTCAACCCAGCGTAAAAATTCTCAAAACAATCGAATACGAAGTCGTGAACCTTGTTGCAACGGGAAACTTGCACCAAAACTTGGATTTGTTCGCCACGGCGATGCAGTTGGAAAATGTGGAATACGAACCGGAACAATTCCCCGGAGCCATTTTGCGCATGGACGATCCTAAATTGACCATGTTGTTATTCAAAAACGGTAAAGTGATTTGCGCGGGTGCCAAAAATGAAAAAGAAATGATCCGCGGACTTGAAACCGCCGATGATTTAGTGCGCGGAATGAAATCCGGTGCCACTCCCCGCAAGAAGAAAGCGGAAATGGAAGAAGAAGACGAGGAAGACGACTTCGATGACGATGAAGAAATGGAAGCCGCTCCCGCGCCCGCACCTGCTGTGAAAACAGCTCCTGCCAAGAAAGCACCCGCGAAGAAAGCACATGTGGTTGAAGAAGATGAAGACGAAGAGGAAAAAGACGATAAAGAATCCGATGATGACGACATGGATGAAGAAGAAAACGAAGACGAAATAGACTTGTCCCCCATCAAAGGAAAAAACCGCAAACGACCCGTGGTCGTGGAAGAAGACGAGGATGAAGACATAGAAGAAGAGGAAGAAAAGGAAGACGACGAGGATAAACTTTAATTTTCCCGTCTTCCCCCCAACCTTTATAACCCTTTTCGAAGGGTAAATAGTTTGATTGACGGCCATACAGGCGTGGTCCCACCCGGTCCCTTTTCGAACCCGGAAGTGAAACGCGCACTGGTGGACCGTGGCACTGGGATTTTTCTTGGAGCCGCACCAACGCTGTCAATCATCATTTTTTACACACCATAAGTCGTCAGAATTGCCATCGATGGAAAGGCGATTCCACTTTATTTCTGCAAGTCCAAACCCGCGCTGCGCAATCACTTTTTTTTTCTAAAAGCTTAATCAAAAAGCAGCCGTGGGATTGCTAGCAATCCCACTATACCGACCCGCCAGATGGATAATGGCGCGAGTCACACTTTATAATCCGGCGCAGCGTGTAGACTACTATGGATACCCTTGCTACTACCCCTGCCTCATCAACCGCTGCTTCGGAGAAATTTTCTCCCCAAAAATGGTTCGATGCGGTTGCTCACACGCTCACGCGCACGGATCTAGGATTAGTGCTCCTGGTTATTTTCTTTGGTTTCATCGTGCGTGCTCAACTCATGCGATATGAATTATTTTTCGAATTCGATTCGTATTGGCACGCGCGCATGGTCTCCTATATTTTGCAAGGACTCCCCGCTCCAGCCG
>VGJJ01000011.1 GCA_016867455.1 Candidatus Iainarchaeum sp.
TGATTTTCACTCCCACACAGTCAAGATTGTTGGTTTTTCCAATGATTCAAGCGTTAAAATTATTCCCAATTTGAAAACATTTACTATTTCGCCCTATGAAAAAGCCACGGTTGGAATTACTGTGCGTGCATTGGATGATGCTGATCATGGAACTGTTCCTGCGAAAGTGAAAGTGTATCTCGATGGTCAAATGGTTGAAGTCCCCCTCACTGTGTATGTGGGTTCAAACCCTTATCTCACTTTAACCACGTTCAACAGCGTCGTGTGTGCGGGAGAATATGTGGAAACCATTTCTGTTCTCGTGGAGAACCGCACCAGCAATGACACGCAAGTATTATTGCACGCCAACCACCCCATTTTGCTTCCGTACGCGGAAGATGAAACGGTTACATTAGAGAATGGGATTGAACAATATGTCACATTCAAGGTGAATGTTTCCCCTCAAACTATTGGAACATACACGGGAACGATTGTCGCGGAAACGACTCAATTAGTAATGGTCCGTCCTTTCAACGTTAAAGTGAATGATTGCCCTATTCCAAGTGAGAAAACCATTTCATTGAAAGTTCCCACTAAAACATACGATTTGGCTAAATTGAAAACAACCAATGTTCCCATTACTGTGAAAAATCTCACGGATGATGCTCAATTCGTGGAATTTTTCATTGAAACCAATATTGGCTATACGCTCAACTCTATTACCATTGCCCCTAATGATACGGCCAATTTGACAATTGCGTTTACTCCCGATACATCCATTCCTTCCGGGAAGAAAACACTCAATATTGCCGCCGTGTCGAGCGGTTATTTCATTGTTCAATCCTTAAACGTGAATGTGCTTCCATTGGATTATTTATCCGCGGAAAGTGTGAATACGATTTATGAAATCATGGAAGGAGAAACAAAAACAGCCGATTTCATTGTCACGAATAATGGAGACTCGTCTCAATCCATTACATTTGGGACGCAGCACGCTATTCCGGGTGTGAGTTTTACATTTAATCCTTCCACTGCTCCTCTCGGTGCGGGAAAATCCGTTCGTGTGAGTGTTTCCATTCGCGTGAACGATTCCACGTCCACGACAAAAGTTAACACTTCTTTCGTGGCGCAGGGGAAAACAAGTGCATCCATTCCTATTGTTTTTTCCATTTTGGATAACACTGATACGAGTAAAATTCCCATTACTTTCGTGAGTGTCCCTAAAGAAATTGCCTTGAATGCGGATGCGCAGAAAGAAATTTCGGTCACGATTCAAAACAACACCGATGAAAGCGTGTTGGGTTTGCGTTTCAAACTCTCCGGGGTAAATGGTGCTAATATTAGTGTCATTGGCCCCCTCGACACCGCTCTTGCGCCTCATGAGACTAAAACGATTGTGTTGAAAATCGTCACGCAAGAAGACACCCCTGCGGGAGTGTATTCTCCTTTGCTCATTGCCCAAGGAAAGAATGGCCTTGGAACGAGTCCAATTACTATTCGTGTGAACGGCGGATTCGGAAGCGGCTTACTCACTGGATTAGTGACGTTTGCCAATGAGCGCGCGGGAATTTTGGGTTTCATTATTCTCGTTATCTTGGCCGTTTTTTATATTATTTCACGCTCGGAGAAACGTTCTCCCGTGTGGACGGCTAAGTGAGTAATTCAATTATTCCAAATGGTGAGTGGGTATAACATGGTCAAAAAATGGGCGTTTGGTAAATCAAGAAGTGTTTCTACTTCTCCCGCGTTTGCCGTCAAACGGTTGTTTTGCAAACCCTTCCACGCCGCCCTCGTATTAATAGGTTTAGTGCTTATTTTTTCCGCCGCGCAAATGCACGCTTTTTCACCTATTCCTGTTTCCCTTTCAACAAGTGAATTATTCATGCAGCCCGGGAGCGAGTTGCCAGTAGTGGTGCGTGTGGACACCCCTTTGGGTAAAAGCGCGTTGGTTTCATTTTCACTTGATTATCCTTCATCCGTGTTGCGCGTCGATGGCGAGTTGAATCGTATTTCCACTTCATTTCCCCTTTCGAGAGATTTTCAAATTGCCTCACAATGGAATGCTCCGCAAGGAAAATATGCAGTAACGCTTCGCACGCATATTACGATTGAAAACCAAACCTTTACCGACACACAAACCATTCTTGTTCACGTGGGAAAAAAGGGCTTGGTGACTTACTTAACCAGCGCCAATTCAACTCTCTCCCCTCAAATTTCCAACGTGGTTTTTTCTACTGAAAATATTCGTTTGAGTCGTAATGAAAACGCTTCCATAAGTGTTTCGTTCGTGAACAATGGTTCGGCCACCGATTACCTCATTCGACTTTCCGAACCTTCGCTCTTTTTGCCAGTGCACATTTCAAATGACACGCATCGCTTCGTTGAGAGTGGAGAGCGCATCACGTCCTACATTGAAATCAAAACCACCCCCACTACTGTTTTTGGGAAAACCCCTTTGCGCATCGAAGCGTACAATTTGGTTTCGGGTGAAAAAACATTTTTAGGCACCATTTTAGTGGATGTTTTCAAAACCACGAATGTGAGTGCGAGCATTCCTTTTCATTCATTTGTCGTAGAGCAGAATGGGGAAATAAGTTCATCTATTACTCTCACGAATACGGAATATTCCGATACTGAAGTAATTTTGGAATCCAGTTCTTCGCTCGTGGAAATCCCCTTGCGTCAAACCATTATTCCCGCCAAATCTTCGTTGAGCGTTCCCGTTATCATTCACGCTTCTCCCTCGTTGAGCGTGCGGAGTGATTCTATTTTCATTTTGAATCCTGAAATAACCGAGCAGGTTTCGTTTGCGGTTGAAACCGTGAAGCAAGGAACGCTCAATCCTATTCCCCCTTCTTCACCCGCGGATCAGAATTCATCTATTCCTTCTCCTGCCGCTATTTCCGGTTTTGTAATTGGTGCCTTTTCTTCCTGGTTGGGTTTTGTGTTGATTATTTTGGCCGGATTGTTTCTTTTTTCTAAACGTTTTAGAGAAAACATTGCCAATCGCTTGCCTAAGACTATTCCTCCGGCGAATAAGAAAGAAAATGTTCCTTCCAAGAATGACAACGTTTCTGCGCAGGATACGACAACCATTGTTGCAGCAGAACCCCCTTCTGAGTCGAAGAAATAGTTTACTTTCTAAAATTAGATACGATTCCGCTGTCCATACACGCGAGGCAGGATACTAAATCGTTGCACGTGGTGGTGCAATCTTTTTCGAGCTTGAAGTCTGGGATGGTGAGTATAAACAAGTCATTTGCCTTGATGATGCTTGTCCATTTATTGGTTAGGTGCTGGGGCCCTAAGGAAAGGTTAATGGTGTATTTTTTGTATCCTTTGAGGGTGAGTTCCATGGTGTATTCTCCGGGGAATATTGATTCATAATTATCAAGCCTTTTGGGTTTTCCGGTAGTTTCTCTTTCTAATATTTCTGATGCCGTCGTGAAGTATTTTCCAGCCGATGGGTCGTTGAACATCCATCCTTCGTGGGCGCGGTCGTTAGTAGTATTTCCAACTTTGTAATCTAGAGTTTGCGCCGTCCACGTGCTTCGATCATTTTTCATAATAAGTTTGACAGCCATGTTTTCATAAATCCAATTATCGGTGACTCTATCATCCGTTTCGGGATTATTATCTGGGTTTTCCAATTCAGGATTATTTTTTCGAAGTGTTTCAATAGTAACATTGCTTAGTTTGAATCGCAAAATATCTTTTGGGGGGTCAGCTCCCGCTTTAATTCGAACCCATCGGATTGTTTGAGAAGCTCCTGATGTTGCAAGTGGGAAATCAATATTGTACAATATATCAACGGGTCCTCGGGTGGGTGAAATGAAATGGGCTTTGTGCATTATCTTGGTCCCTGAAATAATATCTCCGTTTGTCCTAACAAAAAATCCATTAGGAATCGATTCCTTGCTGTGCTCGACTCTGTCCCAGTAGGGAATATATTTTCCATTTTCAAAACCACATAGTCGCATCCCGATGGTAGTTCCTCCAAACCCTGGCAGATTTACAATTTGATTGGCCCACCTTATGTCTGTTGTGTTTGGGTGCCTTTCGTTGTAAGTATCAATCGAACTGGTGATTGCTTCAATAGGTTTTCCGATATCTGTTCCCCAAAATCCTAACGTAAGGAGGGTCGTGGTGTTGTCTACTCCTTGCCCCACGAAATTTCGAATAATATCCCAAGTAATGCTTTGTGCTGTGTCAAATCGGTCAGCAATTCCGGCTGCGATTGTTTGGTTTTCATTAAAGTGCCAAATTTGCATGAGGTAAACAGGATTTCCTTGCGGGTCTTCGAAAACAATTTGGGATGGATTTTCAGCAAAATAAGCGTTGTCTGTTGTAGAAATTTGGGGTGCAATAAAATCGCCCCCTTCCTGAAATTCCGGAGACGCTTCTCCCATTTTGATGCGATACGGTGGCGTAGAGGCAATCTCGCACGTGCTGAGCGTGGGGGATGTTTTTGGAGAAATTCCGCTCGCTGCGGGTTTCGAAGGATCAATAGGTTTAATAGTTGTTGAAGAATTGTTTAACAGTTGTGTTCCAATTTTTAGTTGTGGTAAATAGGCTGAAGCAGGTTTGCTTCCTTCTCCGGCAGTGTCATCACATTCATTTGTAACAAGTTCACTAAAAGTGACTGGCGAAGTAAGATATTCGGTGGTGATTCCATCAAAATCCAACGCGTATGATGCAAATGTTGCAAATCCTCGTTCACAATCTAGAATAGTGTATTCTGTTGAGACTTTTTGTAAAACAAATGCTTCGTTATTATTTCCCTCTTCTCTGTCTTCGATAAAAAGATATTGATCATCTGTCGGATTTGTTCCAGTTGCGAAAATAAACCCTTCATCCTTATCTGTTTTCTTCATCTCCTGAAGAAGCACATGAATATCACTCGAGGCTTGGATAACTGGAATGGGTATTCCATCAATTGTCTGTTCTCCTATAACAATAATGCCATCAATTTTTGGGGGGGTTGGGGTGTTATTGGCTTGTGCCTCCGTGTTGGGAGCGTGGATTACCACGGCGAGCAATGCCGCTGCAACTATTACCATTCCAATCATCCAATAGTGTGTTTTCATGCGTATCTTTGGTTTTTGCCCCTTTATATAGGTTGGGGCTTTGTGCTATTCAAAGTTTCTCAGTTGCTGTATAATAGCCAATGCTTCTCGTTTGTTTTTTTGGGCGATAGCCTTGGCTAGTTTCTGGAGTAAATAATCAAATCTCACGAGAGTGTCTGAATCATTCACTAGTCGGAGATAATTTCGGGCTATTTGGAGTTGCGACATTCCAGCTCTAGAGAAAGGGGATTTTCGCTGTGCCTTTCCTAAAAGAGTCATTTCATCAAGTATTTTTTGTCGAATAATAGGGAGACGTTGGTCGACTCGTTTGAGCACGCGTCCTCGTTCTTTTTCAGCGGCTTTTTTTAGTGAATTTTTTTGTTTATCGAGTGCCGATTTTCGCGTGGCTAGTGTTTTTTCTCTTGTATCCATTCGGGATGCTCTCCAAGTGTCAATGGGGTGTAAAATGGGGATGCTTTTTTCTCGTATCCACGCCGCACTTCTCTTTATCCATCGCGTTCCAATTACCCATGTGTCGGATGAATCTTTCATGGCTTGCGCTCGCAGACGGGCGGCTTCAATGGCTGCTTTGCTTTCGCGTGAAGCATCGACTAATCTTTGTGTTTTCTCCACGCTTCGTTGCGTGTTCTGTACACTCGGATGTTGTTCCGGTTGTTGGATGAGTCCTTGGTTTTTTTGTGCTCGCCAACGGGCGCGATTAACTGGGTTGAGCCGCGAGTGCACTAATGAGCGCAGAATAGGTATTCGTTCCATCCACGGGGTTCGTTTCGCGGGCATATGTTGGGGAATTGCTTCGAGCTATTTAATGTGATGCTTTTCATGTTTTTCGTTCTTCCCAAAAAGCCTTTATTTTTTCACCCGGGTTGTGCGTTAGTTCGAACGTGTGCGTGGGGGGGAAGCACTCGTGATAATTAGTCTGCGTGTAGCGTTTGTCCAAAAACACAATAATCCCCTCATCCGTGGGAGTTCGTATGACTCTTCCCGCGGCCTGCATGGCTTTGTTCATCGCGGGATAAATGTACCCGTAATGCCATCCTTTCTGGAATCGCTTTTCATAATAATTCACTAATGCTTGCGTTTCTAGATTCATTTCCGCCAGAGGAATGCCTACAATCACCACGCCCAACAATTCATTTCCTGGAAAATCCAATCCTTCGGCAAAGCTTCCGCTCGTGCACGCTAACAATACGCTTCCAAATCCCCGCGCGTGTTGTCTAAACTCCTGAATGAGTTTCTCTGTTTCGTGTATTTTCATTCCTTCGCGTTGAAACAGGAGATTGCGCATCGTGTAGTCCTGCATTTTTCTTCCAATCGTGTCAAGCAATTGAAAGGATGGAAAAAATACCACGGAATTGCCGGGTATTTGGTTCACTATTTTTCCGGTTTCTTCAGCCATTTTGGTGTACGAATTTTCATTTCGTTCAGAGTATTTGGTGGTGGTAATCGGAGCAATAATCGTGAGTCTGTTTTCCTTGGGGAACGGTGACGCGTAGAATCCGGTTTGCACTTTCTCTTTTGACACGCCCAAAATGTCTGCGAACATGGGCAATGGGTGTAGCGTTCCTGACATGAGTAAACATGCGTGCATTTTTTCCAATACTTTTCGTGTTAATGGCGCAGGGTCGAGTGCTTTGACTCCCACTGAATAGTCATCCGCGTATCCCCATTTTTTGATGATGCGTGCCAATCCTTCGCTTTCATTGGCCCATTTTTCTAAAAATTCTCCCACTTGTATGAGGGTGGAGGAATCTTTTCGGCTTTTTTCTAAATAATCGACTCCGCGTGCTTCGCACAGCAATGATAATTCTTCTAAATCCATTTTTTCCGATAGAAAAGTGTTCCATTTTTTTTCATCGAGCAATTCTTCATTCGTGCTCATTTTTTTTCCATGTTCGCGTAAACGGTGTTCTATTTTTTGCAGAGTTTGAGTGAGTTCTTTTTCTTTCAAAAATTCCGCTTCTTCGATGGCTCGTGATAATTGTTTCGTGTTCAATGTCATCGACAGGAGTCCTCGCACACGCTCCGGTAGGTTGTGCGCTTCGTCCACAATCAACAAGCAATTTTCGGGCTTTTTTCCTAGTTTAGGAAGCACGAGTTCGCTTACCGCGGGAGAAAAAATGTGAAAATAATCCGCAATAATTACATTGGCTTTTTTTGCGAGTTCCATGCTTGTTTCATACGGGCACATCGACCACGGCACTCCTCCAAGTGTTGCGCGTGATGATTCGTCTTTTATTTCCGAGGACGAGTGAACACTATTCATGGTTGTCAAAAACTCTTGTCGTGCAATTTTGGCTTTCTCCTTGTTGAGTGTGTCATTTCCGCGCGCATGTTGATAATGTACACACGTCTGGTTTTCTCTTTTCTTTTTGCACATTTCATAAAAACCACGTCCTTCTTTTTGCATGGTTTGTTCATCAATGCACAAGTGTTTTTTTCCCACTAAATCAACCACGCGCAATTTCAAATCATATTTGGCATTAATTCCTCGCAGCGCTTCCACGGCGATCGCATGCTGGGCGTTTTTGGGGGTGAGAAAAATAACCGTGAGTTTTGGGTCGTGTGCCAATGCCACTCCCAGCGCGGCACTCAGCGCTGCGTCGGTCTTTCCTAACCCTGTTTCCGCGTGCGCGAGGAATATTTTGTTGGTTTGGAACGCCTCATACGCATCTAGGATGAGTTTTTCTTGTCCTTCCCTTGCTTGTGCGTAGCGGAATGGGATGGTGGGGGGCAGCATGCTAGATGAACGCCCGCTACTCATTTAAGCACGATTCGAGGAAACTTCCGCAGACTTTTAGGAAAAGCGTCATCCATCGCGTTTTCAAAAAGAGCCTTTTATAATAGAGAATAGTTTGTTGACCATATGCCTGAACTCGCGAGTCCATTTCCGGTAGTTGGGAACCCTTCTCCACTTGTTATGAGTGAGAAGCCCAAGAAAGTCATTCGCCGTGTTCCTACAGGTATTCCGGGTTTTGATGATTTGGTTCAGGGTGGTTTTGAGGAGAAGACGAATACGTTGGTGGCGGGTTATGCGGGCACGGGTAAGACTACTTTTTCTATGCAGTTTTTGTATAATGGTGCGGTCCAATGGAATGAGCCCGGCGTCTACTTGAGTTTTGCCGAGAGTAAGGATAGTATTTACAATCACTGTTTGAATTTTGGGTGGGATTTTTACGCGTTAGAGAAACAAGGGTTGGCGCGTCACTTGTTTTACAAAGCCCACCAAGTCAACAAATTGTTAGAAGAGGGCGGTGGAACCGTGCGTGACACGATTGCGGAGATTGGTGCGAAACGCCTCGTGATTGATTCGATTACCGCGTATGGCTTGTTGTTTCGTGATGATTATAAGCAGCGCGAGGCATTGTTGTTGTTTTTTGAAATGCTCGTGAAGTGGGGTTGTACGAGTTTGATTATTGCGGAACAACTCTCGGGTATTGTGGACGCGCGTGCGGGAGAAATTGGTTTCTTGACGGATGGAATTATTTCCTTTTCATACGCCCAACTAGAGGATGATGTGGGTCGTAAAACGAGGCAGCACCAATTAGAAGTGTTGAAAATGCGGGGAACGGCTCACTATAATGGGATGGTGGATATTCAGTTCACTAAACAAGGATTGATTTGCCGCAAGGCTGTGCGCGACGGGGAATAACGCGATTTTTTCATTTCAATTGTTTTTTTTTGAGCTGCACTCTTAAATCATTCTCTCGCATACTAGGTATATGCCTCCTGCGCGCATTCCCATTGATAAGCTGCGTTCCCTCATTCCATTAGAGAGCGTGTCCGAGTTGAACCTTCCCGATAAAGGGGAGGTGGAATTGTCCCGTTTGGAAACGAATACGTGGTTGCTTTCCCTTCCTTCCGTGCAAAAGGATTTGGTGGAAAGTTCAGGCTTCGTGTTGAAACCGATTCATCAGAAGGTGTTGCGCTTGCTCAAAACGCATCGCTTGCCTGATTTGATTGAAGGTCGTTTTGAACGTTTTCTCGCGGGAGAAGAATTGTCTGCGTTTAACGAGTTGTTGCACGCGGGTAAAATTGTGGTGATTAAAACCAATCCTAAATTTGATAAGGGAATTTATCGCGAACCCATTCCTTCGGTGGACAATACAACGGTGTCCCATTCATCCAATTCTATCCCTCCTTCGAATGTGAAAAAAATTATTACTCACACGCAAGTTATTGAGAAGCCAATGGAAGAATACTCCTTGGTGAATGATGGGTTTATGGTGTTGCGCAGCGATGGTGCGGCCAAAGCGGCTAGTTTCGATTTGCAGGAGCGCATTCGCAATGGTGAAGTGAAAGGCATCAAAACGTTTGATGGATTCTATTACATTGTGGAGAATTCATTATTAGAAAAATATACTGGAAAATTGGTGGGTTTTCTTCAAACTAAAAAGAAAGAAGAATTGTCCGCGCTCGCACTATCGCAAGCCATTCCTCCTATTCTTGCGCGAATTATTTTGGAATTTGCGAAGGAAGATGGAATTGTCATTGAGAAGCAGAAGAATTTGTACGCGTACGTGGGTTAATCATCTTTTTTTTCGAACGGCCGGCGAAAAACGGTTTGGGGAACCATTTAATACCTGCTCAACGTGTAACGTGCATGCGCGTCCTGGTTCCTATTCTTTCTCCCGCGGATGCCAATGATGTGTTTGTGCAGCATATTTCAGAGAACGCGTCTGTCGTGTACTTATTGCTCGTATTAGACCCTAAATCCGCATCCGCGTCATTTGGTTTCAAAACCAGCGAAATAATGGCTGGTCGTGAAACGATTGATAAAATGAAACTAAAAATTAAGGAAAACAAGCGTTTGTGCACGGACATTTTGGAATGGGGAAATACCTTGGAAAAAATTGTTCAAATCGCGGAGATGAAGCAAGTGGAAAAAATCCTCTTGCATAATGGAAAAAGTAACGCGTATTTTCAACACGTTGTCGCGGACATTCAGAAGCAGACGAGCATTCCTGTCGAGGCCATTACAAAAATCTAAAATGTCAAAAATTTTACATCATCTATTTTGCTGCGGTACATTTCCATATCTTCATTAAACTTTTTCAAAAATGTCGTCATTTTTTCTACGGCGATTTGTTTCAATTCTCCCGAGAGCATTTTTCCGCTTTTGTAATCATCGTGTATTTTTTGCAGCTCATGATCGCTCTCCACTAAGTGTTGTTTCAGTAATTCGTACACCATGTCTTTTTCTATTTCCGCTCCAAGTTTTCGTTGTTCTTCCGCGGTTTTTCTTCCTCCCGTAACGGCTGATTTGATGACTTTTTCCACGTTTTTGATATCATCCGGAATGGAAATGTTTCCTTTGGGATTGGACTTGGACATTTTGGCATTTCCATCCATGGAGGGGAGGAACATGTGGTACATGGAGGAGATGGGCATAAACCGTTTCGTGTGTTCCATTTTGTGTAAATAGTCTCGGCACAAACGAACATGAGGTTCTTGGTCTAATCCCACGGGAATAATTCCGGGCACCGGTTGCGCGTGTCTTTCTTGGGGATAAATCATGTCTCCTATTTGCGTGACCGCGCTCATAATGCGTCCCGGGTCCGCGTTGCCATACACTCCTTTGAACTCGTTTAACGTTATCCGTTGAGCGGCCTCAAATGCGAGTTTGGTGACGGTGCGGTTTTCGCTTTGAAAATAAAAATGCGTTTTTTGGATGTCCAACCCTAGTGCTAAATACGCGGGGATGTGGAATTGGAGTGCGCGTTTGCGCCCTTCTTCCACGCTTACTCCTCGCGCGGCGGCCGATTCCAAGTCCGCGACTAATACGAAGGTTTCTCCTCCTTGCTCTTGGAAATATTTCACGTTTTCCACGACACTTTTGGTTCCAAAGTGTAGTTTTTCGGAGGAAGGCATTACGCCTGTGAGTACGTAGAATGGTTTCTTTTTTTGGATGCTTTCGCTGATGCGTTTCAAGTCTCTTCCCGCGAAAACAATTCCCCTTCTCATGAGTCGATTGGGGTTGGGGAATAATTTTGTGTCAAAGGCTTCTAACCCGAAGTGTTGGGCCACCTGCTTGTAGTCTGAAATCAGGTTGTCTCCCCATGGGTCGATTTGTTCGCTGGTCATACTCCACTCAGGTTGGCAGTCGTTTAAAATCTGCCTCTGTGAGGTGCATTCTCGGCGGTTTACCTTCCGGTGCTTTTTATTCACTTTAATCCTATGATTTTTCGGCTCGAGGGTGGTGGTTTTTGATGGAACAAAAAGACACGTTGATAGTTTTTCAGGATTCAAAAATTAGGAGAATATTACATAACAACGAATGGTGGTTTGTCCTTGAGGATATCGTTCAGGCAGTTACCGATTCCAAGGACCCTAAACAGTATATTAGCAAACTCAAGCAGCGAGATGAACCCCTTGCTGAAGGGTGGGTACATTTTGTACGTACCCTTTCCATTGACACCCCCGGTGGTAAACAGGGTATGAATTGTGTAAATACTGCCGGCGGTTTTCGTATCATCCAATCTATTCCTTCTCCCAAAGCCGAGCCCTTCAAGCAATGGTTGGCCAAAGTGGGGTATGAGCGCGTGCAGGAAATTCAGGACCCTGAATTAGCTCAAAAAAGAATGTATGAATTATACCGCGCCAAAGGATACTCCGATGAGTGGATTGATGCCCGGATGAGGGGGATTAAAGTTAGGGATGATTTGACGTCTGAGTGGAAAAAGCGCGACGTGAAAGAGGGAGTGGAGTTTGCTATTATTACCGCTGAAATTTCTTCGGCAACGTTTGGAATGACGCCTAACGAGTACAAGGATTTCAAAGGATTAAAAAAAGAAAATTTACGCGACCATATGAACGACCTTGAGTTAATTTTCACCATGCTCGGAGAAGCCTCTACTGCCCATGTTGTGCGTGGAAAGAACGCACAGGGTTTTGTGGAAAACCAGCACGCCGCGGTTACGGGTGGCACTATTGCGGGGAACGCGTGCAAAGAATTGGAAAATAAGAGCGGGGAAAAGGTTTCCACGAATGAGAATTATCTCACTATTCCCGAGAGTCAGAAGCGTTTGGAGCGCTCGGCTAAAAAACAAATCCCGTGAATAATTGTTTGGAGATGCTGCACAATGGTCAAAAAGCGCTGGGATAAACCTAAATCGGATAATGCCTTTCTGAATGATGTTTCATTCATTGTTTTTGTGGTGCGCTTCAACTATAACGTAGTGGAGAAGAAGTGGCCGGAGATTACGAAAGCATTTCATAATTTCGATATTCAAAAGCTCGCCAAGTTGGATGAGAATGATGAAAAAACCCTGGAAAAATTCATGCGTGCGCCGGGGATGATTAAAAACAAGTGGAAGATGCAGAGTGTGATTATCAATGCCAAAAAGTGTGCGGAGATTCAACGCGAACATGGGAGTATTTTGAAATGGGTTGCGCAAGCGAAAAAGAATTACAAGGAATCGCCTTTACTGGCTCCCGAATTGAGAGATATTTTCCGCGTTTTTAGAGGAATTGGTCCCATGACGAGCACGTGGCTCGAATCCTTATTCATGTCTGACAAGTCGTATGTCGAATACGAAATTCCCGACAAATGATTTCAATAATTTATACAGGAATGTTTCGCCATCGTTCAAACCCGCACGCGTAACAATGCAGCGTCACATTTCCGTTGAGCGGGTGGGCAATTTTTTTGGAGTGGCAGGTTGGACATTTGCTCGCGTGCGCGGGAATCATATAAAATAACGACTTCCACTAGTTGATAAATGCTTGCCAGCCAAATCGCCAGCAAATTAAATACGAATAATTATCGCTGCGTTTCCAAGTATGCTTGTCGTGCGAGCGTGAGTGCGTCTTGCAGCGTGTCATCCGAGTCGATGGTTAATTCTACCCATCCCTCGTTCGCGAGGTTTTTGTCTCGGGGAATGCGTGCCATGTTTGCGTTGAGTGCGCGTTGCTGGTGTGTGCGTGGAAGTTTGATGCGCATGCTTATTTGTCGCATCGTCGTGTACATTTCGCAGAATAATTCTCCGTTTGAGAGTATTTTGTCTCCTAATCCTGAGCGTTGCGGCTGGACTCCTTTCCAGCGTCTAATTCCATTCATGAAACTTTCGTTCCATCGTTCCACGTCCAGTGGACCCTTCGTGAGTGTTACATTGTCGTTCATCATCGGCATATTCCCCCCTGCTGCCGTATTGGGATTAACCCTCTAACTACGTTTTGTGGGAATAAAAGCATACGCGCGTATACCGCTCAAAAATGCCTTTTCGAGGGGTTATTTTCCTAGCGTGGCGCGTGTTTTCGTGCATTAGAGAAGGGTCGAGACGATGAGGAAGTAGATGAGGATGGAGCTCACGTCTGAAATGATGGTGGCGAATGGACCGCTGCCCAATGCGGGATCTTGTTTCATTTTTTTGAAAATGATCGTAGTTGCGAGTGAGGATGCGCTGGAAATCATGAGGGTGATGAACATAGCGAGTGCAATCACTCCCCCTGCCGTGTTTTCATTCCAGATGATGCTCGTGGCACCGTAAACGAGGGTGCTGATGATGAGGCTCACAATCGCTGAGATGAGGATCGTTTTTACAAAATATTTTCCGATGGGGAGTTCTTTTCCCATTAATGCTAAGTCCCTAATCAAGAGTGTTTGATTTTGTGTTCCGAGGGCGTTGCTCATGTACAATATGGCGGGGATGAAGAATGCGAAAACAATGTGCTCGTTCAGGATGTATTCGAATTGGTCAATGATTCCCGCGGCAACAATTACGCCAAAAAATCCAATGATTAACCAGGGGGCGCGGTGCAGGATGCTCTGTAAAAGGGGCACGCGCATCGTGTTTTCGTATTCCAAGTGGGATCGGTGCACTCCTGAGAATGAAAGGATGTGTTCGCGCAATGCTTGATTGAGAATGTGGAGAATTTTGTGCGTGAGAATGACTCCTTCTAATTGACCATTTTTTACGATAGGAATGGCGCGGAGGTTGTGTTCTAATGATAAACGTGTAATTTTTTCTTTATGCGCGTCCGGGGAAACGGTGATAATGTCTCGTCTCATTATTTTTTTGACACTCGTTGATGCAGGGTGTCGAAACAAGTCTTTGATGGATAATACTCCCACGAGTTTATTTTTTTCATTCACCACGTAAACGTAGTCAATGGCATCAAATAGTGAACCATTTTGGGAAATGTATTCATCCACATCGCTGAGCGTCCAATAATCGGGAACCACGGGGAATCGTTCCGAGGCAAAGTGTCCCGCTAAGTCTTTGTCTTCCCTCTCCCGCAGCGTGGGGGTAATGTTCCACGTCTTCATGGAAAATCGTGGAGGGCTTTTTCGCATGCGTTAGTCATTGGTTTAGACATTAAAAACACGCGCACGCGCGTTGTTTCAAAAAAGGTTGAAAAAAATAGAATAACGGGCAAAGGGTGAGTTTCGCCCGTAAAAAAATAGGATACTCGTTGAGCGTCTTGGAAGCGGTCCTTAGTTCGCGACGAATGTGAGTTCTTTCACGTCTAACACGTCTTCTTTTACCGACTCCTTCCACACTCAATCCCACGGTCATTCCTTGCTTGGCGACCGCGCAGTTGGGGTACTTGCTCTCGATTTCCGTCACGCGGAATGTTTTTCCGGTGGGGGAGATTCCCATCATGCTGGGGGCGATGACCCCTGATTTGACTTTTCCAATAATGTAAACACCGTTAAATCCTAAGAAGGTGGATATTTTTTGGACCTCTAATTTAGGCTCTTTGCCTGGTTCGACACGGATGCTGTCTTCCGGTCGGTGAAGAATCTGGATGCCACTCGGCGTACTCATTTTTGTTCGGCCATTGCCGAAAGTTAGACTCACTAGACTCATTTTGTTCTCACCCCGATGACGAACTATTGGCGTTTTTTTCTCGTGTTAGGCGTTCATTAAGGTTCTGGTGGGCAAAACCAAACCATGCGTCCACACAAGACTTCGAGTTCTGTACTTTCTCCTTTATATTCCTTTTCCCCCCGTTGCTTGTCTGCGTTTCAAAAACGGGGGGAGGATAACCGTTTTCTCTCAAAAAGGGGAGTTATTACGGATTTTTAAAAAAAACTAATTTATTATTTGCCGTCATTTGTCGGTCAAAATAGTGCACATTCTTGGACGATTTCAGTGTCCTACAACCCCCCCAACCCGCATACATAAATTCTCCTCCTCCCGTGTTTCTTTCATGTTGGGTCAACTCCGCTCTTTCTTCAAACCCTTTTTCGGTGCGCTCGCACAACCCTTCATTTGGTTGCGTATTTCCCCTACGTGGGTCACCCTAATCGCCATCCCCTTCTCCTTGGCGTGTGCCTATGCCTATGCCTCGCAGCAGTTTTGGCTGGCCCTCCTCTTGTTGCCCCTTTCGGGGTTGTGGGATGCTATCGATGGCACGGTGGCGCGTGCCCTGAACAAACAATCCTTGTGGGGGAACTATTTTGAGACTATGATTGACAAGCTCGTGGAAATCATTATTTTCATCGGCCTCGCTTTTGTATCTCCCATTGCTGCTATTTCCGCACTTGGTTTTGGGTTGCTTTCCTCGTATGCCAAGCCTCGCGTCGCATTGGTTATTATCACTGACAACCATGATTGGCCAGCCATTGGCGAGCATGCGGATAAAATGGTCCTTCTTTTTGCGGGGACTCTCTGGGCGGCACTCCATCCTTTTTTGGGGATTGAAATCCTGACATACACGCTCTGGATCATTGCGCTCATTTCGTTGGTGGGGGGTCTCCAGCGCGTGGTGTATGCCAAGACTCTTATTCGCATGGCCGAAAAAAAGGGTGAAATTTTGCCCTATCTCAAAAAAGGAAAGGAACGTTGACTTCGCCGGTAAGGCTAAAAGAAATTCCCTTCCCTTTCATGCTATGAACCCTCAATTGAATCTTCCCGAACCGAAACAGTCGAGTCATACAATTACTCCTCCCGCCTCAGCACCCATCGCGGCGCCAGCGAGTAACACCATCACCATTGACCAATTCTTGAACCTTGTCCAACTCCGCACCGCCAAAGTCGTTCACGTGGAGCGTATTCCCAACAAAGATAAGTTACTCAAACTCACGTTGGAAGTGGGTAATGAGACCCGCACCATTGTTTCGGGTATTCGCACGTATTTTCCGGATGAACACGTTTTACTTGGAAAAATGATTGCGATTGTTTCAAACCTCGAGCCCAAAAAACTCGGTGGTGTGGTAAGCGAAGGAATGCTCCTTGCCGCATTGGATGATGAGGGAAAATTCTCCCTGCTCACCGCGGAGAATGAGGTAAAGAGCGGTGCGGAAGTCCGTTGATTTTTTTGTGAATTTTTACGCGAGCACGCTCACGAGATAGGGGATAACTAAAATAGTCGCGAGCATACTTCCCAAATTCGTGAGCACAGTAATGAGTAGAATTTGCGTCACCCTGTTTTTACGAAACGATCCCAAGGAATTTAGTTTGTCGAGTGAGGTGAAATCCTTCATCGCGGGAGCATCCCTTTTGGCTTCCATCGCTGCCGCAATCCATCCCGCGGCAATGAGTGGGTGCAGGGCAGCAAACCATGCGGTGAGGAAAACTCCCAATACGGTTGTCCAGTGCGCTCCCCCGGCGAGTGCACCCAGCGCGGCGAGGATGCCGTGTCCAATAAACCAGAATGCGAAAAAGTGGAGGGATGATTCTACTCCTCCTTGCAAAAATAACCAAATGAAAATGGCTACGAAAACGATGGGTATTCCCCATTCCATCCATTTGTTTTTTTTCTTCGTGGGAACAATGTTTAGTTCGTTGAGCGGAATGATTTCATCTTTTTTTCCCGTGCGGTGTTTTTCTAAATGTTCAAGTATTCCTTTCACGTGCCCTGCTCCCACCACTCCTACGATTTTTTTTCCCGGTGTTTGAATCAACGCGTGAGCAATGTACGCGTCTCGTTCATCCACGAGTGTTTTTTTGAGTTTGGGGTATTCTTTTGACAAGTCTTCCATGAGTTTTGTTACAAGGTCGCTTTGTTTCATTTCTTCAATTTTTTTTTCATCCAATTTTTGTTCCGCGTCGCCAAACAATCCCATCACGAGGCTTCCGCCGAGTTTGAGTTTTTCCCATAAACTAACGTTTGACAAAGCGCGTTTCATGGTTATTTGGAGGCTGCGGTCCATCAATAGCAATGGGGTTTTAGTCTGTTGAGCGTATTCCACGGCAATCTTCATTTCGTCTCCGGGTTTTACTCCCACATTTTCTCCTAATCTCTTTTGCATATTGGACAAGAATAAATTCAATAATACGAGCCCGCTTTGTCCCGATTCAATAAGTTTGAGTACGTTCGTGTTTTCCCATTTTTCTCCATTCATGAGTTTTTGTAATCGTATTTCGTCTAATTCTACTCCCACAATATCGGGTTTTTCTTCAGTAATCGTTTTTTGTACTAATTCGACGCTCGTTTTGGAAATGTGCGCCGTCCCAACGAGAATAATTTCTTTCTCTCCTAGTTTACTGCGGAAAAGGCTCATCCACGTATGAGTGTCCAAGCGTCTTAAAAATGGATAATTATCCATTTGGTTGATGGCTCATCCAATGCTTACAAAGGAACTTCTTTCCGTTTTAGTGTGTCCGAAGGACCGTGGAGAACTTTCCTACTCAAGTGAAAAAAACACTCTCACGTGTCAAAAATGCGGGCATGTTTACCTGATTAAGAATGGCGTGCCGAACATGTTGAAATAATTACTTGGTCCTATGCGGTTTCATTTTTATTCCAGCGGAATCCGCGTTGTATTTTCTAACAGTTTCTCCAAAATTTCGATTAATCAAAAATTCGATTAATCGTTTTCGTACTTTTTCAGGTGTCACATTATTTCCAACATGGATGGTGACTTTCACTTGTTGGTTTATCGAATCTCTCTCATATGCAAAGTGAACAAAATTGGGATCGTTAAAATCGCGGGTCATCTGCCGTATCCAAGGAACGTTGTAGAGTGGACTCACTTGACTGGGTTTCCCTTCCATTATTTTTTTTCGTTCATGGGCTATTAATTTTGTAAGTGGTATTTCGAATAATCGATTGGATGGTGTCTCCGTGTTTCCGTGCTGCCAAACCCATTGGTAATTCATATTTTCCATCATATTGTGGTATTGGCTTGCCGTGAGTATTTTGGTGCTAAGTTCTGCAAATACACGTTGTCGCAATGCTTCGAAGGGTGCTTGAAATGTCTTGGGATTGTTCCATTCCTTCATGGCCGGTCGGCGTTGCCGTTTTCGTTCCACCATGCTGCGAATTCGTTTTATGCGGCGCAAGTTTCGTTTGGAGAATGGTGTGATAACCATTCGGCATACATGTTTCTTCTCTAATTTAAACGTTCCAACAGCCCAAAGTCATACACGTTGTCTTCCACTAACCACGCTCGAAAGTGGTCGAGTTTCCCTTGCAGAAAGGGAGAGAGTGCTCCTTCTCGGGGGTCGCTTCCGGGTGCAGCGAAGTTGAATGATGGCAGCACAATGATGCGTTTTCGTTCATAGTTTCCCGCGAGAAAACATTTGTATTTTTGTTTGGTTGCGCCATCCTGTAATTCAATCGCGGGGTGGTCGTGTCCGATAATCACGGTGTGTGCGTGATCATATGCTTCGTCGTTTGGAATTTCGTGTCCGTGGCACACGTATGCGTGTGAGTGTTCCAGCAGCACGCCTTTTTTTTCTAATTTTACTTTGGCAAATCGCGCAATGGGTTCAATGGCAATATCGTGGTTTCCTTTGATGATGGTTATTTTGTCCGCGTGCTCGCTCAATAATTCCAGGAGTTGAATCACTTCCCTCCATTCTTGGTTGGATGCGTTTCCAAAACCGTGCTTGATGTCTCCATTCAAAAAAATGTGCGAAACGTGTTTTTTTTCTGCAAAGAGTGCGTGTAAATGTTCTTTTACTTCTTTGAAATTGAATCGTGGGAGAAATATTCCTTGGTTGTTGTAGTGTTCTTCCAACCCTAATTGCAAATCCCCTAAAATGAGGCAGTCATCTGCGGGCACATACAATGCCAAGTCCACTGCTTGAAATCCCGGGGCTATTTCTACCGGCAATAGTGTTTTTTTTTGGGGGAAAAGATTTTCTTTTTCGTGTTGGAGTATGGATTCTTTTTTCATAGTTGAGCGTCCGTTTCATTCACGTGTTGCATGACTTTCTCGTGCATGCGCTTGATAAAACTGAGCCTGTCTTCGAGTTTGACTAAATCATAATGTCCTTGCGCGATGAGGTTGAATGCGAATGGTGAGAATGTGTCCAAGTGCGTGATGTCGAC
The DNA here is from genome assembly GCA_016867455.1 of Candidatus Iainarchaeum sp. Lineage (GTDB taxonomy): Archaea > Iainarchaeota > Iainarchaeia > Iainarchaeales > VGJJ01 > VGJJ01. Next base: position 19,290 of record VGJJ01000011.1, read on the forward strand.
TTTTATCATTCCTTGCTCGATCGCGGTTATAATTTCTTTCGCGTGGGTCATGTCCATTAAGTCTTCCAATACTTCTCTTCGTGCTTCTCGTAGAATGGGGAAGTTTTCATCCATTCGCATGACGGCTGAAAGCAAGAGGCGCGAGGACATTTGCTGTCGTCCAACTGACTTGGTGCGTCCCATGTACGTGCGCAGTATCATGAATGCCCGTGTGGCACAATGTCTAAATCTTCTTCGAAGAACTTCGGATGTTCGTAATGCTATTTCGAGTATTTTTTCAAACTCCCACGAATGGACAAGCGAGATGAGTTTTTCGGGAGAGGCTTTTCCTCCGAATCGGAGGGCAAAACCATTGTCTCCCAATAATATGTCCACGTCCTGGTGAATCATTCGTCCTAATGCGTACGCATACGCGCGTGATAGGGCATCATTTACTCTCCTTCCAAAGAGTGTGTGGAAAACAAAATTGGTCATTCCTTCTTCTTTCACTACTTCTAACAACACACTTCCATGGTGGGGTATTTCGGCGAAGCGGAATTGTTGGTAAAAGTATTCGTAAATAGCATTTGCCGCGTTTTTGTCCACGTACAAGTAGGAGTCGATGAATGTGAGTATTTCTTTTTTGCTTTTTTTCAAGCGGAATTTTTCCTGCATGAGTTTTCTAAATTTTTGAATTTCTAATGCCAAATCATACGAGAGTGGGAGCATTTCGGAAACCCAGCTTGGTATCGTGGGCACTCCTGCGGATGCTTTGGCCTGCACCGTCATTCCGCGTGCGAATTGAAATTCCATCGTGTTTCCGCCTAATGCAAATCGGTCTCCTTTTTTGAGCCGGTCCATGAATGCTTCATCGAATGTTCCAATGACGTGTTCGCCAATTTTTACTTTTACTTTGGCCTCATCCGGAATAGTTCCTAAATTGGTCATGTATAGCATTCGTGCCATTTTTCCGCGCTTTCCCATCATTCCCGTGGCTTCATCAATCCATACTTTTGCGTACACGTGCCTGACCTCTAATCCCGCGTAGTGTCCGCTCAAATAATCAATAATCGCATTGAAATCCGTCCGCGAGAGTGTTTCATACGGATACGCGTGCGTGACTTCTTCATACACTTCTTCTATTTTTCTCGGGTCATTCACGACCATTCCAATAATGTGTTGGGCGAGAACATCCAGTGCGTTTTTGGGTACGTGTACGCGGTCAATATTTTTCTCAATGGCGTTTTTGAGCAACACGCCGCATTCAACAAGGTCGTCGCGGTCCAACACCACGATGCGTCCCTTCACCACGTCATGGAGTTTATGCCCTGCGCGGCCGATTCGCTGCAATGCTCGCGCCACTCCTTTTGGGCTTCCTAGGAGGATAACCAAGTCAATGTATCCAATGTCAATTCCTAGTTCAAGAGAAGTGGAACTCACGCATACTTTGTATTTTCCTGTTTTCAAATTGTCCTCTACATGCAATCGATGTTCACGTGATAATGAAGAGTGGTGTGCGCCGATGAATCCTTCGTATTTGCTGGGAAATTTTTCTTTCAAGTGATGCACTACTCGTTCAGTAGCGGCGCGTGTATTCGTGAAGATAAGGGTTGAGCGGTGGTTTCCAATCAGGTCGTCAAGGAGTTCGTACACCGCTTTGTCCATTTTCTTTTGCGTCGTGTTAATCAAATCCGGGAGTGGAGAAAGAACTTTCATGTCCATTTGTTTGATGTGCGATACGTCCACTACTTTGCACGGTCGTGAACTGCCTTTGGTTTCGTTTCCCACTAAATAATTGGCAATTTCATCCAATGGAGCAACCGTTGCGCTTAGTCCAATGCGTGTAATCGCGGGGGAAAGTCGTTGGAGTGATTCCATGGAGAGCGCGAGCATGGTTCCTCGCTTTCCGCTCGCAATCGCGTGGATTTCATCCACAATAATCCATCGTGTTTCTTTCATCGCGAGGGAGAATTTGGGTGCGGTGAGCATGATGGCTAATGTTTCCGGCGTCGTGATAAGAATATGAGGGGGTTTCTTCAGCATCGCCGCGCGTTCATTTTGAGGCGTGTCTCCTGTTCGTACACCCACGCGAATGGGGTATTCTTTTCCTAATTTGGCCGCTGCTTTTTGGACTTCCTCTAATGGGGCTTTCAAGTTTTTTTCAATATCATTCGATAGTGCGCGGAGCGGGGAAACGTATACGGCGTACACTTTGTCTTCCAATTGTCCCACATCAGATAGGTGCATGAGTTCACTTAACACGGCTGCAAATGCGGAGAGTGTTTTTCCCGTTCCGGTGGGGGCGGAGATGAGAATATTGTCGCGTCGGTGCACGGATACAATGGAATAGAGTTGCGGCTCCGTGAATCCTTTGAAGTGATGTTGAAAGTACCCCCCCAAGAGAGGGTGCAGTGAGGCGTAGACTTCTTTCTCCGGGAACTTTTGCGTGAGGCGCGTGATCATACGATGGTTTTTGCTGGTTTTTGAGTTAAAATCGGCCAGTATACAAGGAGGTAGAAATAGGATTAAAATGCCATGCGGGGGTGCGTCGCCAATATTCTGTGAAAGGACTTGTTTTCGTTAGAGCCCTATTCTTTCGTGTTCAGAGTCTAAGTGATCGAATATTCTTCACGGCTTGGTGGGTGATGACATCCATGTCTGTTTCAGGCATTATTTTTGTAAGAAATCGAATTTCTATAGCGACGAGGGCGCGTTTTATCTCACTCATGTTTGAATATTTTTTTTGGGAAAGTTCCATAAATAATGAAAAGACTTTCAATCCAAATTTTTCACGCAACATGTGCCAAACTTTATTTTCCTGATAATTATGTTCGCGCATGAGTCGTTCGTGATCTCTTCGTGCTTCGGGCTCCCACTTGACGATTTTTTTTTCAGGCATTTTTCTACGCATTGGTTCTTGGTCCTCGTTTCGCATGATTCCCCTGCGCGTGAGGGTGCCGCTCCTAAATTTTGGAAAAGAAGGGAAGATGGGGCTCTTTCGTCGGCGTGCCATTCGGGATGAATGGTTGTGGGGAATTTAATGATTGCTTTTTCGAGCAATCAAAAGGCCATCATTAAAAGGAAGTGCAAGAGGGGGGGTGGGAAT
>VGJJ01000012.1 GCA_016867455.1 Candidatus Iainarchaeum sp.
GAGAAAAGAAAAGTAGTCGTCCAGTCAAAAGAAAACCTGGGTTATTGCTCCAGCAATAACCCTACACCGACCCGCCAGATGGATAATGGCGCCCCAGATGGGATTTGAACCCACGACCCCCTGCTTAGAAGGCAGGTGCTCTATCCAGGCTGAGCTACTGGGGCAGCATGCACGTAGTATCCTTTGACACCAGATGTTTAAGAAACGGCTGGGCATCGGATTGGGAATATTGCCCCTTTACTTTCGATGGGTTGTTTTTCCATTTCCGGTTGTTTTCGTGGGATCCACATTATATAGTTTAGTAAACGGTTGCTTGGCAATAATCCGCTGCGCGTCCACGTCGACTAGCCACACGTACAGGTTTTTTTCTCCGAATACGGATGGGAGTTTGCTTCCCCTGACTTTCCATCCGTGGTTTTTGGGGGTGCGGTGGTAGGGCAATAATGCATCGTGGGGTATGACGAAAACGAATTGGTCGACTTCATTGCGATATAAGAATTTTTTGAGCATTTTTCCTTTGCTTGGTCGTGTGAGTACTTCAAAACCAATTGTTTTGCGTGGTGTTTCTACGTAAAAATCAAACTTTCCTTCTTTGGTTGCATGTTTGTTTGCTGATAATAGCACGGTTTGTTCACTCACTAAACGGGTAATGGGCCACACTCCATTGACGCGCATGCGGTGCAACTCGTTGAGTGTGAGCAAGTGCATTAATGCCGTGGTCTTGTTCCCGTTCACGTACACGCTTAACATCCTCTGCTCTTTTGCATTCGTTCTTCGCGCGACGCAAACACAATACTTCTTACGCGCGGTGCTTGTTTGAGATTGCGCACGAGAAACGTGTTAATAATTGGTTTTTGTTCCGAGGAGGCAAAGCATTTGACCGCGTTTTTGGGGGCGGGAGAAAAGTCCACGCGCATGGTTTTTCCTTCCGCGCTTAAATGGGGCAAGAATTTTTCGAAGAAAATATTGTAGGCGTTTAACACGTCATCCACATTTTCGGCGGGAATAGTAATGGTGAATCCGCTTCCTGTCATTGCATCGTCTGCCTGCATTTTGATTCGTTTGTCTCGTGACATTTTTTGAATAACATGTTCTATTTCTTCCATCGCCATTCCTGTTTTTTTGGCCCATAGTGAACGAGGAAAATGGGGTTTTATGCTCAACACGATTTTTTTTTCTTGCATCGTTGCAATGAGTTGAGCAAAGTGCTCCCACAAAAAGTCATATAATTCAGGGCGACCATCCGAGGTGTGGTGAAACATGATGTCCATTTCGCAATTGAATGCAGTGACTGCCATACGGGGAGCAGTGTCTCGACCTTAAAAAGAATTCATGTTTTTTCAGAGGTTTTGTGCAATATTTCGGGCAATTTCGGCCAAATCATGTGTTTTGCTCGGCATGTTTTCCCAGGATTTTAGACCATCCCTCGTTGAGCGTGGAATGATGTGCACGTGCGTGTGAAAAACGTCTTGTCCGGATTCTTTTCCGGTATTGATCCCCACATTAAATCCCTTTGCTCCCACGCTCTTCATGATGGCGGGGGCAATCTTGGCTACGATTTCCAATAATCCTTTTCGCTCATTGGGAGTCGCATGAAGCAAATCCGTGGAATGATTTTTGGGTATTACTAAAGTGTGTCCTCGCGAAATAGGATGAATGTCCAAGAATGCGAGATAATTTTTGTCCTCATAAATTTTGTGAGAGGGAATTTCTCCCGCAATGATTTTGCAAAAAATACAGGATGGGTCTTGTTGCATGACAATGAAACAATGTGGAAATTTATAATTCCACAACAATAGCAAATCAGCTGTATTCAATTTACTTATTCTAAAACTAGGGGTGCCAACCGCAGTTGGTACCCGTTTCTCGTGCCTACCGTGCGAAACCGGTACGCAGCGAACGAGATTCGAACTCGTGCCTCCGTGAAGAGACCGGCTTTCCAGACCGGCGCGTTAGACCACTCCGCCATCGCTGCAAACTTTTTAGGAAAAAGTTTGATCAAAAACGAATCAAAACCCTTTCCTAGGCCCTATCTCAATTTTTGCTTCAAGCGTTTTATAAAGCCTGTCCCGCGGGGTAGCGAGGCAATGGTTAAAAGCCCGGATTTGGTCAATCGGCCATGGTTCAGGTTGAAAACAAGAGATTGGTGCCAATGATTGGTATCACGACCCCGACGCGCGGGCCGGTTCCGTCCGGCCGCACCGGTTTTCGTCAACATTTGCAAAGCAAAGGTTGGGGCGGAACCCCGCAGGGGCAGTCAACGATTGAATTGCTGGTTATTGTGGCTGTGGCATTGGTTATTTTGTCTGTGCTGGTTGGTTTTACTTCTGACCAAGTGATTGCGTTGCAGAAGCAGCAGGCGGTCAAAACGGCTCAATTAGCGGTTGAAAAAATGGTTTCCTCGGCGAATGAATTATACACGCAAGGGAGTGGCGCGTCGCGTTTTATTGAGATTGTTTGGCCGAACGGAATCGATTCAAACGCGACCTATATTTCGGGCCGTTCGATGGTGGTGACTGTTTTTGACACACAAGTTAGTGGGACGGCGAATCAACCCTTTTCGGGTTCATTGCCTGTGAATGCGGGGATTCAGAATATTCGTCTCCGCGCCATGGATGGTTTTGTGTTGATTGGTGATGCGAGCATTGTGGCGGACCCCACTACTGTTCTCGTTACCATGGATCGCAATTCCACCGCGGTGGCGACGATTACTATTTCTAATTTGTTATCCGAAGACGCAGTGGTTTATCCCACGAAGTCGTGGTCGTACAGTGATGTTAATGCCACCCTCACGGCTGCGGCGCGCGTGTATGCGAATGATTCCCATGATTTTAATGTGACTTTAAGTACGAGTGCGAATGCAGTGGGAGTATACACGGGATATGTTTCATTTCGCGCGGTTTTTTCATCAAAAGTGGAAACGATTATTGTTCCTATTCAAGTAAATGTTTCCGTGGGCAATGGTTCTCAACTCGTGGCATTTCCGTCGAGTTTGTCATTGAGCACGTTTGGTATTGATACGAATTCCACGACCATTCAATTATGCAATGTTGGTCTGACGGACATTAAAACTGTCACTATTTCTCCTTCGTCCGGTGCCCCTGGTTCTTGGATTAGTAGCTTTTCGACTATGGATACGTTGTCTTCGCAGACGTGTCAATCAGTTGATGTTAATGTGTCTGTTCCCACGGACACGATCGCGAATTATTATGCCACGCTCCACGTGTCGGATTATACGGGAGCAAATAATCTCACCATTCCGGTGACGATTTCGGTTAGGGGAATGGATAGTGTTTTTCGCTGGGATTGGACCCCTGCTATTCGGAGTACGCAATCCATTTATGATTTTTCTCTTGCCAACGTTGGAAGGAAAAAGATTTCATTGACGCAATTAAAAGTCTATAATTGGACGCAGTGCGATAATGAGCAATCATTATGGAATAGTTTTTCCGCGAATGGAGTGTCGCGATTTTTGGGTTCGCTCGCGGACGGTAACACAGCCAATATTTCGGATGTAAACATTCCTTCGTTGACGAGTTACACGGACAATGCTCTTTCGTTTAGTGATAATATTTCGGATGATAATGAAACGTTTATTGCCGTAGTTGATTTTTCGGATGGCACTCAATACACGAGTGCAACGTTTGGAAATGGGTGCGCGGCCGATACTACTCCTCCGGCAATGGTTTCTGATTTGCAACTCGTTCCAGGGCCCGAACCTGAGAGTATGGTTATGAGCTTCACGTTTCCGGGAGACGATGGCAATTCGGGGAGAATTTATGATATTAACATGCGCATCGCTCAAACGACTATTGCAAATCAGTCTGATTTCGATTCCGCAACCGTGTTGAATTATAGTGGCACGTCTCCCTTTCCATCGGGAGGAACAGCGTATTCACAAATTCTGTATGATTATGATGTCGGTGAACTTTGGACCGTTTCCGTGCAAGCGATTGATGAGAATGGCAATCGTGCGAGTATTTCCAACGCGCCTGTTTCAAAGCCATGGAATGAGTTTCGTTTTACAGGAAATGATTTTAATTTTAGTAATTTTGCCCCCAATTCTGGAATCTACGGCGAATCGGATGTGAATACTTTTTTGGTTCACACGATTACAAACTCGGGGAGCGGTCAGCTCATTTTTAGTGTCGTGGACGATGCGTCCCCGAATGATGGGTGGATTGTCTCCGTGGATTTGAATGACACGCATGCCACGTGGGCAACGATTTGGAATCATTCGAATCCTAATAGTTATTGGTTGGATGCGGCTGATTTTAACGCGGCAGTATTTTTCCCATTAAGCAGTGGGATAGATTTTTTGGACGGAACGCAGTTTAGCACACAGCATTTCTATAACGGTCTTCAAAACATTCGCCAGCAACCATTAACGTTCCGCGTGCATCGCACATTGAATGTGAGTGATTTTAATCTCCGATTTGATATTCATATTGGCATGGACGATGAGGTTTACGTATGGCCATAATCCTGCATTTTTTCCGCAAGTAGCTTGCGCGAATATAAAGAAAACCCTCTTTTTACACGCATGAATAGGGGTCAGTCCAGCGTGGAATTACTCATGGTTTTGGCCATGTCATTAGTCATCCTCACTGCACTCGTTTCCTTCACCACCGAGCATGTTTCCAATTTACAGAAGGAGCAATCCATTAATTTGGGTCGGGAATCAATTACCCGCCTCGCGCGTGAAATAGATTATGCATACCTTTCGGGACCCGGCCACGTGAGGGATATTATTTTGTCTTTCCCGGATGGTATTAATGCGAGTTTATCGTCTATTCAAACTAATTCGCTCATTTTGAGAGTGTATGATACGGATGTTTCGGCGAGCACGAGTACATTGATTCAAGGAACCATTCCCTCTTCTTCGGGACAGAAACGTATTCGTATTCGCTCCTATTCCGATCACGTGACTATTTCTCTTGTTTCATTGTTGAGCGACCAAGACAGTGTTTATGTTCCCATGGCTCGCGACACGAATGCAAGTAAGACGATTACGTTTACGAATTACAACGCGTCTTCTGTGGATGCTAATTTTAATCTCTCGTGGACGCACACGCTAGCAGGCGCCTCCGTGAGTCCGTCATCGTACACGTTTACTTCAGGCGAGTCCCATTCAGTGGTACTTAGTTTTTCTGCGCAGGGTTCTGCTTCCGGTAACTATGTTGGTTATTTAGTGGTTGATTCCACGGATGGTTCGAATGCGGAGCAATTAACGATTCCTCTCAACGTGGAGGTTTTTTCATCTGCTCAATCACTCATGACTGTTTTTCCTTCCACGATTGATTTTAGTTCATTGGCGAATGATTCCAACATGCAGACGATTTCTATTTGCAACACGGGGAGTTCTCCCATCAAGTCCATTACTTTTACTATTTCTGCCGGAACGCCCGGTGATTGGATTGCGAGCATTCCTTCCATTAGTCAATTGGATGGTTCCTCCTGCCAATATGTGGATGTCACATTAACCGTTCCCGCGGGAACGAACGCGGGTTCGTATGTGGGGACGATTTCTATTAATGATTATGCGGGAGCCAATAATACGATTCTCACGACGCAGGCGAATGTTCTCTCCATGAAGGATTATTTTATTTGGGATTGGTCCCCGACTACCTCGTCAAATACGAGGGTTTCTGATTTTACGATTGAAAATACATCAGCTAGTCAAGCTATTTTTTTGGATGAATTGCTTCTCCGCACGTGGTCATCGTGCGATGATGACGGAGCAATGATTACGGATGTTTATTTTGATGATGAATCGGTTTACAGTGGGGGCAGCGCGGGCGATGATGAATGGTTTGATATTTCGGACACGCAATTGGATGCGGCGACCATTTTCACCACTAATTATATTGATTTTTCTCAAAAAATTGCCGATGATAATGAACAATTTCAACCCTCCGTCACGTTTACGGATGGTTCGGTGTACACGGGAAGCGTTTACGGGGTTGGTTGTCCGAATGATGTAGTGAATCCGGGGACGCCGCTTAGTTTTTCAGCGGCACCCGGTTCGAGTGCCGAATCTATTCTTCTCACGTTCACGTTTCCCGGGGATGATAATTACACGGGAACGGTCACGGATGTGATTATTCGGAGGAGTGATGCCAATATTGTTTCTCAAACGGAATTTGATAATTCAACAGATATTCCATTCACGGGATCCCTTCAATCCGCTGGAAGTGTGGGCACTCAATTAGTAGATGATTTGAACATTGGTTACACGTACAATTTTTCTATTCAGTTTGTGGATGAGGCCAATAACATGAGTGCACTCCCCGCACAAGTGACTGATCGCCCGTGGAACATTTACAAGTATTCACTGGGTGATTTTAATATTGCTCCATTCGCAGAATCACGTTTTACTCCTTCCGCAGGACAGTTTGATATCAATAATTTTCGATTGCAGGATTTTGTGGTGAGTTCGGGCGATCGCAACGTGAATATTCGCATCACGGATGATGTGAATTCGGAGAATAATTGGTATACGGCCATGTATTTTGGCACCACCACGGAATTGACCCATGTGCGGGTCTGGTATCCTTCTCCCGCCACGGTGGGTGTGCCCGCGGCCACGCCGCAATATGAAGCAGATGTCAATGTATCAATTGGCGGCACGGGCGTTGGGATGCTGGTCGCAAGCACGTATGCAACCACATATCGCCTCAACGCCAGAGATGTGTATTTCCCCAATCCCACTCATTTGTATGTGGACGTGTTGCAAGGTTTTTCAGACATGAATATTAAATGGGATGGGAAAGTCACATGATTCGCCCATTTTTTGGTGGTTATTCGCGCGGTCAGGCGACGGTGGAATTAATGATTATTCTCCCGCTCCTCCTTATTTTGTTGGCTGTTTCTATTTCTATTTTTTCCCAGCAAATGCTGATAGTGGATTCTCTCCGCTACTCGCATGCAGTGGAACGTTCGGCTGAATTGGTTGCTGAAAGTTTTTCACATCTATCAACTATGCCTCCGGGCAGCCGTGCACGAGTGTATATACCAAAATCTCCAGAGACGCAGACGATTACATTAGCAAATGGCCTGATTGAAGTGAGGGGTTCCCAGCAGTATCGTTCCGTGCGCCTCCCTTTTTTGAATGGGGGTTCTTTTACAGCATATGATGGGAATGCGCTGCTCATTTCAGTGGATGTGAATAACCAATTGCGCGTACAGGTGGTTTCTCCATGACGCAAACGTGGAAAAAGTATTTGCGGTCGCGCGGCCAATTGTATTCATCGGATGCCCTTCTTTCTATTATTATTTTCTTATTCGTACTCACCGTTATTTCGACGGTGAATCAGCAGTTGCAAAGTCAGTCGCTGGAGGAAATTTCGGATTATCGTTTTTCTCAACGAACCATTCGTGTAGCGGAAATGCTTTTTTCGAGTGGAGGAAATCCATTGTATTGGGAAACGCTCTCGAATCGAAGCACGGTTACGCGCGTCGGCCTCTCATCCGTTCCGGGAGAAGTTTCGGCTGATAAATGGAATGCATTTCTGGATTGGAATGCCACCGACTATGCTGATTTGGCCGAACATTTGGGAATTGATGATGTTAATTTCTATATTACTATTTCAGACGAGAACAAAACGATTATTTCGTATGCGGGAATTTCTCCCGTGGATAAAAATCAGGTCAGTTCAGTGTTGATTCCAGTTGTTTTTAATTCCATTCCCGCCGTGGCATCCGTGCAGGTCTATCAAGGGTGAATCATTATGCGCGGGTTTGTGATTGCGGTGGATGCACTCGTGTCTTTAGCCGTATTATTTGTAATCATCACGCTGGCATTCGATGCAGCCTCGAGCGCGGATACGAGTCTGCGTCAAGAGAACGCGTTGCGCGTCTTCGCCGAACACGCGGCGTTGACGCTCGAACAGAGCCAGCTCCTCGCGAGGAGCGTTATTTTGAACAATACTACGAGCATTCGCACGTACATTAATGGCTGGCCCTTGTCTATTTGCGGCAGTGTAACGGTTTTTCCTTCTCCGGACGTGAACACGCCCACGTTTATTGTAACCAAGAGCGGGTGCACGCTCAATTCTGCTCAAACCGAGATTGTACGCCACTCATTCATGGTTCCTTCTCCCCCAGATGTTAACATGTATGTCATGGAGGTCTCCACATGGCCGGGTTCTCCATGAATACTCATTCGCGTGGCTTTGTGTTGAGTTTTGCCACGTTTTCATTAGCATTATTTCTCTTCCTCTTTACGCAGGCACAATATACGCATTTGCTTCAATTGCAAATAGATGCGGGGGATGTTTCTCTGCAAACCAACCCTGGAGCGTTGATGCGTGATTTGGCTATGGATTTGAACACGCTCACGGGGTATACTATTTCAATTGATGAGAATCAAGATACGGCTATTTTTTCATTTAGTGGGAGAACGCCCTCCGTGTTATCCTTGCGTGATAACTTGTTGCGTTATCAATCCGATGCTGCTCAACTGGGGAGTGATTTGAATGTGCACACATTTTTGGATTTGAATCAATCATTCAATGATGGTAATTTTTGGGGACAAACCAATCATGGGTTGCGCTGGCGATTAGACTATGACTATAACACGCTCCGCATCGAACCCACAAACAGCAATTTTTATCCTCAAAAAATTGACATTAATGTTTTTTCTGAAATTGCCTATGATTCACTCACCGTGATTACGGGATCGTGTTGTATTTCGGATACGCATTTTTTTGAATATAGTATTAATTACACGGACACGAATAATGATCATGCTTATTCGACCAGTGGATTATTTCCAGCACACAGTTCTATTTCTCTCACGCTGCAAATGACTACCATCACAGACGATGTCAACACGCAGACGGGAACGAGGCGGATTCAAATTGGAAATATTGAAGGCACGGGCAGTGCGCTCCCGATGGGTGCTACTATTTCAAGTTTTCAAGCGGTTTCTACCTTGCAGTTTTCGATTGCATTCACGCTTCCCAATGATAGCAATGGAACAAAAGCAGGGTATGACATTAATACGTCTCTCCGCGGGAATGATTTCAATGTGGATACGAATACGATTTGGACCACGTTTAACGCATAAACAGGGGTCTGTTTTTTATAGTCGGGGATTTTCCTTGCATTCATGTCTGACTTCATGGATTCCGTCAAAATTATTCTCTTGCTCACGAGCACGCTTATTCTTCTTGCAGTGTTTTGCTTCACGATGATTGAGGGAATCATTTCCCAGCTCAATCGGAGTCTGATTGATTCATTAGTATATTATCTCATTGCCACCGCGTGTGTGGTGGGTATTCTTTGGGCGTATTCCCGCTCTAAACACCTCATTCGTTCGCTTCCCGCGGAAGAATAGTGATCACCCTTGTTTTCAGGGCGTTTAGCTCGTTTCCTAAGCATTGAAAGCAGTATTTAAACTCCCTCACGCATGAATAGGAGATTGCACCACGCACAGGAGTTGATGGTTGATGAAAAAAGGTAATATTCACATGTTTGGAGTTGGTTTAGCCATTATTGGAGTGGCACTCATTTTTGCGCTCTCTCAGTCGTCACAAATGATTCCTAATCAAACAATATTGCCGTCAACACCCAGCACGGTTCAGTTTTTCAATTCGGAAAATGATCTCTTGCTTGCCTTCAAGAATAGTTCCTCCATGATGGGAACGTATGGTCGCGGCATGATGGGTGGAGCATTGCCCATGATGGGGAACGCGGTCAAAAGTGAATCTTCATCCGCGGATGGGGGAAGCAATAGTGCTCCCGCACCATCGTATTCTAACACGAATGTTCAAGTCCAAGGCGTGGATGAAGCCGATATTGTGAAGACGGATGGTAAATACATTTACTCGTTTTACCGTAGCCGATTGGTTATCACCCGGGCATTTCCTGCAGAGGACATGAAAATTGTCAAACAATTAACTCTGGAAAATATTACCCCGCAAGAAATGTTCATCAATGGCGACAAGCTCATTTTGTTTGGGAGCAAATATGAAACATATGAAAATGATGACCCCCGCGTCCTTGGAACGAGTGCGGGCATTTCTTCCACTAAAATGGCTGCTCCTGGAGCAGGAGCAGCAATTGATATGATTTATCCTCCGTATTGGGGATATTCTAAAGCCGTTGTTTACGTGTATGATATTTCTAACGCGGAAAACCCAACTCGCGAAAAAGAACTCGAATTTACCGGAAATTATGTCAGCGGGCGCATGATTGATGATGTGGTTTACTTTGTCATGACCAGTTATCCTGATTATCGCGTCCTCAATAATGGAAATGGTTCCATTATTCCCATGATGAAAGAAGACGGCGTCGAGAGTCCGGTTGCAAGTGTGCGCGAAATTGGGTACATTTATCCCGTGTATGCGCAACAATTCATTACGTTAGGTTCCCTTGATTTGAGTACGGAAAAATTGCACAAAGAAACCATCGTCGGGAGTGCGGAGAACGTGTACGCGTCCAAAGATAACATGTTCATTACTCAAACGATTTGGAATTATTGGCAGCCCATTCCTATTGGAACAGAAATTAAGGAAGATTCTATTCCCCGTGAAACAAGTGATAGTTTTCAGAAAACAATTATTTACAAATTTGCATTGAATAATGGCAATGTTGATTACCAAGGATTTGGCAGCGTTCCCGGTCGCGTGCTTAATCAGTTTTCCATGGACGAGTACAACGGTAATGTGCGCATTGCCACCACGGTTGATCAGCAATGGGATATGATGGGCCGCGAGTCGCGTAAATCAACCAACAATGTTTTCGTGTTGAATGAGGACATGGATGTAGTTGGAAAACTGGAAGGTTTGGCTAAAGGAGAAAGCATTTACTCCGCTCGCTTCATGGGTGAACGTGCGTATTTGGTCACGTTCCAGAAAATTGATCCCTTGTTTGTGATTGATTTGTCTAATCCTGAAAATCCCTCAGTATTGGGAAAACTCAAAATCCCCGGTTATTCGGATTATTTACATCCATTAGATGAGACGCACATTATTGGTATTGGTAAAGACGCCACTCCCTCTAAGGATGGTGACTTTGCGTGGTATCAAGGAATGAAGCTCGCGGTGTTCGATGTTTCGGACGTTGAGAATCCAGTGCAGCAGCATTCTATTATTATTGGAGACCGCGGCACGGACTCGTATGCGTTGCAGGACCATAAAGCATTCTTGTATGATTCGGAGAAAGAGCTGCTCGTGCTTCCGATTTACTTGTATGAAATCACGGACGAAGTCAAGCAGCAATACGAGGAACAGGCTAAGCAGTGGGGCACTGACGTCATGAATTGGCCCATGTACGGTGTTCCCGTGTTTCAAGGAGCATTCGTCTATCACCTCAACCTCGAAGATGGTTTTGTGGAGAAAGGACGCATTACACACATCAACCAAGAAGTGGATTTGAAGTCCGGGTATTATTATGATTGGGAATACCAAGTCCAGCGTTCATTGTTTATTGACAATACGCTCTACACGGTTTCACAAGCCATGATTAAAGCCAATGATTTGACAACGATGAATGAAATTGCAGAAGTGGAATTCCCTCAAACGAGTGGGAGTTTCACCTTCAATTATTCCACGTCCAAATACGAATACCCGGATGGGACAAACACGGGAGGAAGCATGAGTGTGGATAATACTCGCGCAACGATTGACGTGTACACGTATGGTGTGTTTTCCGCCAACAAACATGGTGAGTTGGATGATGGAAAATACTACGCTCAATTGACTAAAAATTTTGATTGGGATGCGTGGAAAAATTATCCCGAATACACGACAACATATCCAAGCGATTATACTAAACCCTACACCATGGAGAGCGTTTACTTGACAGTAACAAATGGGGACTTTACTATTTCCCACAACATTAATCCAGATATGGACGAAAGAGGAATGAAGCCCTTTTGGAAAAATGTTGAGAGTGTGTACGATAATTTGCTCAGCCAAGCCAAGGAAGTCACGTATCCTAATTACGCGATTCCGTACACGGCAACAGTAGACGTGCAGGAATAATTCAACCCTTGAGTCGGGTTGATCGAATGAGGGGTATCGTTAAGCGATACCCCTAGTTTTTTCTTTGACTTGAAGGGTACTTTCTTTTCGAACTTTTCAGAAAAGTTCGATCAAAACTTTTTCGCGAGCCTTTTCCCAAAAGGCTCTTTCTCAAAAAAGAAAGGAGTTTACGGAGAGAGGGAGATTCAGAAGAACTCCTTTTTCTTTTAGTAAAAGAAAAAGTAGACTCCCAGTCAAAAAGAAAACTAGGGGTTATCGTTTCAACGATAACCCGTTTCTCGGGATCGAGGAACGAAACCCTCGACGGAGAGAGGGAGATTTGGAACCGGCCTTTTTGCTTTCGCAAAAACCCCGGGGAAAAAATAGTAAAGAGGTGTCGTCGCATCGACACCTCGGGGACGACCCGCCCAAACTTTTAGGAAAAGTTTGATCAAAAGGTCGCGCGGCCGGCGACTTCCGGCCCGCCAGATGTCAATGGCGCGAAGCGGAGAGAGGGAGATTCGAACTCCCGTAGCCGTGAGGCTCTGGTTTTCAAGACCAGCGCATTTGACCGCTCTGCCATCTCTCCTTTTAGGTTAACGTGCGTGGAATGATTTTTAACCCCCTTCCGCGTGGAATGGGTCAAGAATACTATAATAAAGCCCGTTTAACTCCTTCCAGCATGCCCGATATTGCCCCTGTTTTGGATGGGAATGCTCCGGTTTCTTCACGGGGATCTGATCCCAAAAATCGTCCGTTTACGGTTTCTTCGGGCGTGCAGCTCATGATTGATGATGCTATGCGCGTGTTGGGTACTAAAACCGAGATGAGTTTGGAGGAAATGTCCAAGTATACGGGTTGGAAGCCGGTGGATTTGGAGCAAGTGTTGAAATTATTGGAGAATAGGGGTATTGTCAAACTCACGTATCCTGCTTCTTTGTTGCAGGGACCTAAGGTTGCGTTGCTTCAAAAGTTGAATGATAAATTATTAGCCATTCCTCCCGGTGAGGTGTTGGAGCAGTATTCGTTTTCCACTGATAATGTGAATGCGGATGTGAAGATTATTTTGCACGCGGAGGATAATCATCCTTTTTACGCGTTGAGCGTGCAGACGTTCGGTCCCTATACGGAAGTATTGTTGGATGAGTTGCGCGACAAGATTGCGGCGAGTATTTCCATTGAGGCTATTGATTTGAGTGATGTGGAGCAAGCAAAGGGATTGAAGATTCAATTCGCGGACGCCACCAAGAAACAATTGATTCAAGTGTTTCGCGGTCTTTCGTCGGATATTTTGGATTCATTAACGGGACAAATGCTCCACCGCCTGTATGGTTTGGGAGAAATTGAATTGTTGATGGCCGATAATAATTTGGAAGAAATTGCCATAAATTCGTCTAAGACGGCGGTGACAATCTATCATCGTGCATACGGTTGGTTGCTGACTAATTTGGCCATGCCTAATGAGGAGCATATTCAGAATTTGTCCGCGCAGATTGCTCGTAAGAATGGGAGAGAAATTACTAACTTACATCCTATTTTGGATGCGCACTTGCTTTCGGGGGATCGTGTGAATGCTACCTTGTTTCCCATTTCCTCATTCGGAAACACGTTGACGATTCGTCGCTTTGCACGTAAGCCCTGGTCAATGATTGATTTTGTGGGGAAAATGCACACGATGAATACGGAAATGGCTGCGTGGTTGTGGTTGTCCATGCAGTATGAATTATCCATGCTCATCGCGGGAAGTACGGCATCCGGAAAAACAAGTGCGCTCAACGCATTGTGCACGTTTATTCCTTCGCACCAACGCGTGATTACGATTGAAGACGTTCGTGAAATTAGTTTGCCGGATTACATGACGTGGAACTGGGTCCCACTCACAACAAGAAACCCCAATCCAGAAGGAACGGGTGGCGTGACCATGCTGGACTTGCTCGTTTCCTCATTGCGAATGCGCCCCGATAGGTTGATTGTGGGAGAAATGCGCACGCGTCAAGAAGCCGAGACATTGTTTGAGGCGATGCACACGGGACATAGTGTGTATGCCACGATACACGCGGATTCTGCCCACCAAGTATTGCGCCGACTCATTGAGCCGCCTATTTCTATTCCCGCGTTGGAAGTCGAGGCGATTGACCTCATTCTCGTACAGTATCGCGACCGCAGGGGAAATGCCCGCCGAACGTATGAAATTGCGGAAGTGGAGTCAGGAACGAGTAGTGAGCAAACCAATGTTTCGGATATTTTCCGCTGGTCCGCACGCGGAGATACGTTTGAGAAAATGAATGAGCCTATTCGCTTGATACAAAAATTAAACATGCACACGGGAATGTCCGAACGTGAGATTAGGGAAGAAGTGTTAAGCCGAATGAACATTTTGGACTGGCTCGTTAAGCGGGATTGTTCCTCCATGGAACACGTGGGGAAAGTCATGCACGCGTTTTATGCTAATCCTGATAAAGTGAAGGAAGCGGCGATGAAGAATGAGGATCCCTGGACGTGGTGAGTAAGTATGCGTGTGCGCTTCATGCTCTTGACGATTGAGCAAGCCAATCGCCTTCCCTTTCGTTTTGCGGGGATTGCCTCTCGCTTAGGAAAGTTTTTTTCTTCGCTCCCCAACACCCTAAAGTTGGCTCATTTGCCGGTGGATGCTAACACGTATTTGGCCGCGTCATTGATTTCGGCGGGAATGTATTCATTATTTTCGTTCATCCTCGTGGCAGTGCTCTCCACGTTCACGAGCGGGGATGTGGTTCAAGGGTTGCGTTTTGGTTTCGTCACGGGATTGAGCATTGGGATTGGCATGTTTCTATTACACATGTATTATCCGCGTATTTTGGCTAAACAAAACGCGTCAGGAATCGATCAAGGACTCATGTTCGCGCTGAGAAGTATGCAAGTTCAAGTCAATTCGGGAGTAAGTTTGTACGATGCCATGGCGAATATTGCGCAGAGCAATTATAGCATCATCAGTGAGGAGTTTGAGAAAGTGATTCAAGAAATTAATGCCGGAGTGAATGAGGGAGCGGCACTTGAACGATTGGCCTTGCGCACGGAATCAGAGTTTTTGCGCAAAACCGTTTGGCAGCTCGTCACCAACATTCGTACCGGCTCCCCTATGAGTGTGGCGTTGCAATCCATCATGGAGACGCTCACCGAATACCAGTCGCGGGCCATCAAGAGTTATGCGGCGGAATTGAACATGTGGATTCTCATGTATTTGCTCATTGCCGCCGCACTCCCGACGATTGGGATTACATTCATGATTATTCTTTCGTCCATTGGTGGGAGTTCCATCTCGCAAGATACTATTTTTCTGACACTCGGAGCGGCATTCGTGATCCAAATTATTCTCATTGGACTCATTGGTTCGCGCACGCCCAAGGGGTATTAATTATGCCGCGTGAAAATGCATTATTGTATCGCCTCTCGCGTACGCTTCCTCAATCATTGCGCGACAAAGCCAATATTTATGTGCGCGAAGCCGGGTTAGAGGAAGATGGAGCCACGTGGCTGGCGAATACGATTATTCTTTCCATTCTTTTTGCCATCGCGGGAGCGGGAGTATTGTATTTTTCGCACGAATTCTTGAACGAGTGGATGACTCCCCTCGGGATTGGTTTTGCGTTTACGCGTGAAACGAGTATTAGTGTGGGGGCCATTCTTGGTTTTTTGGTTGGATTGGCATTTCTTACCCTTTCGTTGTATTATCGTATTGAGAGTCGCCGCAAAAAAGTGGAGGATGTGTTGCCGGATTTTTTGTTACTCGTTGCGGGAAATATTCGCGCGGGAATGACGAGTTTTTCAGCATTCAAGAGTTCCACGCGTCCCGAATTTGGTGCGTTATCGGATGAGATACGCACGGTAACCACTCGTGCGTTGGGAACCGAATCATTCGGCAACGTGTTGAGCGGGGTATCTGCGCGCATTAAGTCAAAAAGTTTGAGTGAAACCGTACGTTTCTTCTTGCAAGCCGTGCGCAGTGGTGGAAAAATTGCTCAAATATTGGAGAGTACTTCCGCTGATTTGCGCCGCACGCAGGATTTGAAAAAAGAGTTGGTGAGCAACACGAAGACGTATGTTATTTTCGTAGGATTCGTGATGGTGATTGCCACTCCTCTCCTCATGGCCGTGTCGGTGGAGTTTGTTTCCCTTATTACGCGGATACAGACCCAGAATGCGTTTCTCACGGAAAGCGCCGCTTCCACGAGTGCGGGTTTTTTGGGTGGA
This sequence comes from Candidatus Iainarchaeum sp., assembly GCA_016867455.1. Lineage (GTDB taxonomy): Archaea > Iainarchaeota > Iainarchaeia > Iainarchaeales > VGJJ01 > VGJJ01. The sequence continues at coordinate 16,200 of VGJJ01000012.1, forward strand.
AAACTCAGCATTTCTCCATCTTTCTTAGAAAGCATTGCCTACGTTCTCTTGTTTGGAAACGCCCTCCTCGCGGGAATATTCATGGGAGTTATTGGGGAAGGAAAACCCCTCTTAGGGCTGCGTTACTCCCCGTTATTATTCATTGTTTCGATTATTGCTTTTGGGGTTTCCCGCACCGTTTTGGCGGGCATGCTCTCCACGTAACGCTGGTTAATTCCCCTTTACAAACAAGGTTTATATTCAACCCCGCGTTTCCCTAACCAGATGCCCCTTCAGGGAGTGAGGAGAAAACATATGTTATTCAAAAAGGGTCGTGGACAAGGTACCACGGAATATCTCATTATTTTGGCCATTGTGATTGTCATCGCATTGGTTGTAGTAGGAGTATTAGGCGGATTCCCCAGCTTAGGTGCAGGTGTCTCCGAAGGAACGAGTAAAACGTATTGGATGGGAACGTCTCCATTAGCCATTACGGAATACTCCGTCTCAACCACAACCGGTACATTAGTGGTAAAGAATATGACCGCGAGTGCGATTACATTGGATGATGTCAACTACAATGGTGCAATGGCATCATTGACAGATGTGGTTATCGGAGCCGGAGCAACGGTTAATGTGACCGATACTGACTTCACATGCAGTACGCGCGGACAAGTGTACACGAAGACGATTGCATTGAAGTATAACACGACCAACCTCTCTGGACAATTCTTCACCGGAATTCAACCATTGGTTGGACAGTGCCAATAAACACGCCATTATCCATGGCCGGCAACCTCCGGCCGCGCGGACGGACTACTTGGAGGGATTTTCAATCCCTCTAGTAGGCCTCCTTTCTTTTTTTTCTTTTCAATGCTTATTTTTTCTCCGACCTATCGGTCACCCGACCGAACGTTTTTATACAAAAAGAGTGTTTGTAGGACTACGTATTGGGAGTTAGGGAGGGAAGCTATACTGCAACTCGTTGCAGGTCCCTGGTTTTCCCCCCTATTATACTTTGAAAACCCACTATTTTTTGTGCAGCGTCAACCTTCTTCTGCAACGACAACGTGAACATTAAATTTTTCTTCGATTTTTTCAAACGCATTCTCTGCTTTGAGCAATAATTTTTTCTGCTTCCACGCGGAAGCATCTCCTAAGAAGTGGTAAAATGGGGAGACAATGATTATGCGCGATCGTTGAATGAGTTGATGAAAATCAACGGATTGCAACAGGGTTAGTAATTCATCCATGCTTTGCAAGTGGTGCATATTAAGCGTGTTGAATAAAGGAATGAGTTCCCGGCGCGAACGCAAATACCGTGTTAACGTGGATTGGCAATCCAGGAAAAGAATTCCCTCATTCGCGTGCACGCTCTCATTCAAAATGAACCGGGTAAGATTGGATTCGTATTCAATAGGCGTACGAGTCGAGAGTCGGAGAACCATGCAAGTAAATGAAAAGTGGAAACCAAAAATCATTGTGAGGAGGGGTCGGACCGCCAAAAAGAAATTGTTTTTCGCCGGCCTTTTTGTAAAAGACCTAATTATGTTTCAATTAAAGTGAGTGGGATTCGTTTTCCTTTCGAATCATACGCGCGCATAGTGTTAAACATGTACGGATAACCCGCGATGATGTGAATGCTCCCCATGCGCGAAAAAAAGTTTCGGTCCGCCGAGGAGGGATGCGCATTTTCATTCGGGTGCGAGTGGATGCTTCCCACAATAAGCGGGTCAAATGGTATCAAATCCGTGCGCAAAGAGGAGTGCGTTTTGCCAAATTCGGCTGGAATAACCACCAATTCGGAAAGCGTGTGTGAATCAACCGCGGTTACCCCTATCATGGAAATAAACTCGTCCGGATACGTGGAGCGTGCCGCGGTGCAGATGTTTTGCACTAAGGAACGGGTTATTTTCCACGGGGAAATAATGGGGGGTGTGGGCATATCATTCATTTAATGGGCATGGGCTTTATGACCGTATTTCTTTTCCACGTATGCCTGCACCATGCGTTTGAATTCTTCTTTCATTTGGGGTCCTTGCAACGTTTTCACGAGTTTTCCATCTTCAAACACGGGTGCGGCGGGGTTTTCTCCACTTCCAGGAAGTGATATTCCTATATTTGCGGCTTTGGACTCGCCGGGACCATTTACGATGCATCCCATTACGGCCACGTGCATGTTTTCGACTCCCTCATACCCTTGGGCTTTCCACTTGGGCATCTCGTGAGCCAAATAATGCGTCACCTCTTGAGCTAATTCTTGGAACGTAATACTCGTGGTGCGTCCGCAGCCGGGGCAACTCGTCACTTGGGGTAAAAAATAGCGCAATCCCAGGGATTGTAACACTTGCTGGGCGACTTTGACTTCGTGCGTGCGTGAACTCCCGGGTTCGGGCGTCAAACTCACGCGAATCGTGTCCCCTATTCCTTTGTTCAACAATTGGCTCAGCGCCGCGGTGCTGGCGACAATTCCTTTGTCTCCCATCCCGGCTTCGGTTAATCCCAAGTGCAAGGGTTGGTCTGTCGCTGCCGCGAGTTTAGAATAACAATAAATCATTTCCTGCACGCCGCTCATTTTGGTAGAGATAATGATTTGGTTTTTTTTCATTCCCAAATCTAGCGCAGCATTCGTTGAAAGCACGGCACTCTCGACCATGGCATCCAAGAATACGCGTTGGGCTCCTAATTGTTGTTTTTCGGGTTTTCGTAAATCTTCATCAATCATTTTTTGCAATAATTGTTGGTCTAAGCTTCCGCCGTTCACTCCAATGCGCACGGCTTTTCCGCGATCCACGGCTACTTTGATGAATGAGTCAAAATTCTCATCGTGTTTTTCTCCAAATCCCACGTTTCCGGGGTTGATGCGGTATTTGTCTAATGCATCCGCCATTTGGGGGAATTTATTCAACAATAAGTGCCCATTGTAGTGAAAGTCTCCAATCAACGCGACATCATCGTATCCGTCGTCGAGGAGTTTTTTCTTAATCAGGGGAACGGCTTGTGCCATGGCGTCTTTTTCAACGGTGAATCGAACTAATTCACTTCCCGCGTCATATAATTCTTTGATTTGGTTCACCGTACTTTCCACGTCCGCCGTGTTCGTGTTGGTCATGGATTGCACGCGCACGGGATTGGGCCCCCCAATCCCTACTTTGCCTACTTTCACTTCCACACTTTTGCGTTTCACAAATCCATTGAGGGTTTCCATTTTTTGCATGAATTGGTCAACTCCACGGCAATATACTCTTTGACAAGCAAACCGCATTTAAGGATAGGGAAAATTTTTCCCCACCCACACGGTTAACAGGATTATTTTTCGTCTCGCAACGAGAAAGGGAAATTATTTTTTCCCTTTCATGGACACGGCTGCGTTGACGATATCTTCCACGGCCATTCCAAATTTTTTCTTAATATTTTCGGGTTTGTCGTATGGAATGTAATCATCCGCGCCGCCAATGCGTTTAACGTGCACATTCGAGAGCTGGTTTTTTTCCAAGCATTCTAACACGGCTGAACCGAATCCCCCCATGAGGGTGTTTTCTTCCAGCGTGATGATGTGTCCGGTCTTCTTGGCGTATTCGCTAATGAGTTTTTCATCTAATGGTTTAGCGAATCGCGCGTTGATGACCGCGGCGGAGATTCCTTTCTTTTCTAATTCTTCGGCTGCCTTCTGGGCGTCGCGGACCATCCAGCCAATGGCTAAGAGGGTGACGTCCTTTCCATCTTTTACGACTTCGGCTTTACCAATGGGAATCGTCTCGAGTTTGTCCACGGAAACGGGTTCAACCGTGGATGCGCCTTTGGGATAACGCACGGCGATAGGTCCCTTGTTGTATTCGTGCGCAGTCTTCACCATTCGTTGCAATTCTACTTCATCTTTCGGAGCCATGACCACGAAGTGCGGCAGGATGCGGGTGTAGGAAATGTCGAGTATTCCTCCCTGCG
>VGJJ01000013.1 GCA_016867455.1 Candidatus Iainarchaeum sp.
CGTGTTTTTTTTCAATGAGTATTTTTCCTTTGGTGATGAGTGGGATGCTCATGTTTTGCGTCCCGAAAATCTCCATTAGTATTTTTTCTTCTTCAAAATGATGAACGCCGTATCGTTTTACTCCGGCTTCTTGGCACGCGCGGATGATTTTTTCCGCGTTTTCCCACGTATTTGTTCCAATCACATATACGAATGCGTCTTGTCGCAGCCACACGTTTCCATTGGTTGAATAATCTTCAATCGCCTTCCAAACTTCTTCCATTTTTACTTTCCGGTGCCATTTTCGATAGAAAACATTCTCTTTCTTGCTCTCGTCCTCATTCAAATCCATTAATGTGATGCGTCCCGAGCACGTGGACGTGGTGAAATAGTTTTTGGTTTTTTCAACGTGTTTAGAAATGCTAATCATGAGTGGGTCGATTTTTTTTTCACGTATTGCGGTATGCAGTGTTTCGGCTGCGTTTTGCTTAATCATTTCAAATTTTTTCTTGTTTTGCCCCATCATACGTGCTTCCGAGTGTTTGATTTTATAAGCCGGTTCCACGCATCCATGGTATGCCTTCTCGCCCTGCTCCTAAACCGGTTGAAAAAGGAAAGGATTCCGTTTACTGGGATTATTGGGAAGAAATGGTCAAAGCTTCCATTTGGAGAGAAAGTAAAGAATTGCCTGCTATCGCGGCTGTGGCGGAAATTCAAGGAAAGCATGTCATTGATGCCGGATGCGGTCCCGGTCGTCTTATTTTGCCTTTTTCTAAAATCGCCAAAACCATTACGGCCGTGGATGAGAGTGATTGGGTCATTAAAGTCGTGAGTAAAATGATTCGGGAGAAGCGTTTGAATAATGTTCAAATTGCCCAAGCCCCTCTCGTGGGTTTGCCTTTCGACGATGGGGTTTCTGATTCCACGTATTGTATGTGGGTCATTCATCATGACAAGTCTCGCTGGGATAAGATTGTCAAAGAACTCGTTCGTGTTACGCGTGATGGTAGTCCGATTACGGTGGGTTTTTCTTCCGGAGAGGGTGACCTTCCCCGTTTGGAAGAAGTTTGTAAACCGGCTCACGTGCAAAAATGCAAAGAGTTTGACGTGGCGTTTCCCAAGTGGTGCAAGGAGCAAGAGTGGAGCGTGGAAATCACGAAAGTCCCTCTCTTGTTTGAGTTTAAATCCCCTGAGTGGGCATTTGAGGTTTTTTCCAATACCTTTGTGAGAAGGGACATTACGAATGAGCAGAAGAGTCAGTTGATGCAGTTCTTGAAACAGCATGTAAAAAATGGGAAGTGTGTGATTACGCAGGAATTGCGATTGTATGTTATTCGTGAAACGGAATAATGTTTCATATTTTTTTTTACTTTCGTGTTGGTTTTCCCATGACCCCTTCGTCGTAATCAATGGGCGTCGCGCGAATGTCTAAGACGTAGTGCCACTTCCTCGGTGCCATGCTTTTGACTTGTTGTGCGTGTTCGAGTTGCACATCCCATCCTAATGAACTTCCTTGCTCTCGTACTTGTTGGAATAATTCCTCGTATTTTCCTTCCTCACACACGCCCTCATAGTGTAATATTCCCCCGCGCGGGTTGAGCGTGTGGAACGCAGCTGGCAATGCGAATGCGGGTGCGGGCAGGTATCCTAAAATGATTCGGTCCGCGATGTGTCCAAGTGATGTGGCGATTTCTTCGCATTTTCCGTGGATGATGGTTAATTTTTCGTGGGGTATTTTGTTTATTTTTTGGTTGATTTTGAGTGCGGCAATGGAGTCCGGGTTGGCGTCAATCGCATAAACATGTTTCGCGTGTGAGTGTTTCGCAATGGGTATGCTCCAGTATCCTATTCCTGCAAAAAAGTCCACCACCGTTTCTCCGGGCTGAACCATTTCGTACATTCGTTTTCGTTCATTCATGTTTCCCATGGACCACATGAGTTTTGAAACGTCGAAGCGGAACACGCATCCGTGTTCGTGGTGGTTGACTTCCAAATAGTCTTCTCCCGCTACAAATTCTATTTTAGGCTGCCTAAATTCGGAATCAATTTTTCCCGTGTTCACGCACGCGGTTTTCGTTCCCGGCACGCACATGAGGGCGGCTTCTCCAATGATTTCTTTATGTTTGAGCAATTCGTTTGTCAAGCGCAGAATAACCACGTGTCCTAATCGTTGAAAGGATGCGGGGAGTTTTTCTAATTCCTCTTTGGAGAGTGCGTGTGCGAGTTTGGTTTGCAGTTGTTTTTTGAAGGGGGGCATACGTTCCTTTCATCCTTTGCATTTATGAACTTTAACACGTTTTCCTCATTCATGCATGTTATTCTCGATTCGGCCGTGTTCATTAATGCCACGTCATTTTCTTTTTCCAAGAAGGACATCTACTATGTTACGTTGTCCTGCGACGCGGAAGTGAAGGAAAACCTTGCCCGCTTACGGTTAGAGGCAGCCTCTCATGAATACGATTTTCATTTCCAGGACCCCTGCATGGCAACTATTGCGGTGGTGAGGAGTCTGGCGAACAAGTACGGGGTTAAACGCCTCTCTTCCGCGGATGAGAGTGTGATTGGGTTGGCGTTGGAGCTTGTTGAGCGTAAGGAGAAAGTGAAAGTGTTCACGGATGATTATTCGATTCAAAACGTGTTGAAGTGGCGAAAAATTCCGTTTTCGGGTATTCTTCAAAGTGGCATTCAAAAGTCCCGTTCTTTCGCCAAAAAGCGAAAAGCTACATAAAGAAGTTATATTTCTTTCCCCCCGTATGAGTGTATGATTCCTGGTCTTTTCGGCTTTTCGCTTATTTTCGAGCTGCTCGTGTTGTATTATGCATGGAACATCTGGTTAACCAATGTGGATAAGCGTTGGGTCTATTTTTTCCTGGTGGCATTAGTGCTTATTTATTCCGCTGATTTTTCCGGTCACTCGTGGTTGGAAATTTTTAATGGTCATTTTGATTTGTTTTGGCGTGGAGTTTTTTCTACTTTTGGTTTTCGTTAATTTCTTCTTCTTCCTTTGCGTGGTTTTCCGGTAATGGCTCGAATCCCCCTCCGGATAGTGACCATTGTGCGCGGGGGTAATGGTATGAAACCCCACTTGCTTTTCAGTGGTTGATGTTGGTTGCTGATGAGCAAATGGGTGATGTCGCGTTTTCCTGTTTGTTCTGGTTTTGGTGCGTGTTTCATTTGGGTGCTTTCGTGGTGGCGTTTATTTATTTCTTGGATGGATTTTCGCAAGTGCTTGTTAATAGTTCGATAGACTATTTGTTGCGATAGTTTTTCGCCTAATTTATTTTTTGCATCTGCATTTGTAAAAACAATATTTTGTTTGGTTATGCTGTGAGTAAGTCTATCCTTTTTTGGTTGGAATCGTATTTCGGTGTTGAGATAGGCTATTGGTTTTTCAGTAATGATGAATGATTGGAGTGCTTTTTGGATGGTTGGGTTGGTCACCCACCATCCCTTTTTGGGTGGTTGGCGCGTGACAAAAATGAGGAACATTTGTACGTACACCATGTCGGCAGGCAAATCATATTGATTTGCAGGGCTTTCGAGCAGCATATGTCTGGCTAATGGAACAATGCTTACTCCCATGTTTTCATGAGCTTGTCTCATGAGGGTTATTCATTTTTCCATTCTTTTAATACTATTTTTTCCCCGCGGGCCGCACCCATTGATAGAATAATATTCCCGCCACGAGAACGCTTCCCACGATTTGGATTCCTAATACGGGGTTGGTTCCCATGAATATTTCGGGACGAAACAACATGTTTTCTCTCGTATAGAGTTCGTGAAAAAATTCATACAATAATACGCCCAGCACGGCGAACAATGATGCATTCAATTCGTTTTTTTGTTTGGGATAAATCGCATCATACGCGAGAATGGTGGTCGTGGCGGCGAGTGCGTACGCCACTATACTCCATAGTCCTAGTGCGTGTACGAATATTCCGCTCAAAATGCTCGCGCCTATTCCTACTTGAATGGCCGTCTCTGCGTTATACAACAAGGCTGTCAATATGGCGAATGGAACGACTAACACGAGAACGGGTGTTCCGTTTACGTTTAATGGGGATAGGAGTCCGGTTCCAATTCCTGCTAATACGATGAGAAACAATGGGGTTGGTTTCTCGCTCATATTATGTTCCCTCGTCGTTGCCTAAATCCGCATCAATATCTTGTTTGGGGGGGGTTTTGAATTCCGAGTGTTCAATCACGTATGATTCAATTCGGTGAGAGAATGCTTCGCGATTCAGGGCAATGTATACGCCGATAATGGCAATACCTGCGATGAACACCACAAATAATGGGCTTTGTTGGAAGTCCTGTACGATTTTACTAAAATCAATTGGGTCTGCTATCGGCGTAAAGAGTGCGTATTCGATTCGTAATGCATTTGTTTGAATGTTGGTGAGTGTGAGCACATTATTCACCACGCTCACTCCTTGCGGGAGGAGGCTCGTGTCTACTACGCTTGAATTGGGGAAATGAAATTTGATTTGCGTATTGGAAGGAATGCGTATGTTCGCACTTTCGATGAAGTCCACGAGGGCAATTTCGCTGAGTTTCCATCTCGTTGAGCGTCCTTGCGATTCTACGGTTATTTCTTGGACTAATCCGCTGGGATATGTGTACGTCATCGTGAGCGTGGGTTCTCCATTCGCAATGCGATTGAGTAAGAATTCAATGTTCTTGACTTGTCCTCCTGATCCGATGTGGGGATTGACAAACGCATAATCATCCATCCATTCGTTCAAGTTGGGCGTGTTTTCCACAAAATCTTTTTCGAATTGGGCGGCTTCTCCCGCTAAGAAGTTGAAGAAGAATCGTTCTTCGACTGTAGCTGAACCATTGTCGTTGATGTACACGTCTATTCCGTGGAAGCCGATTCGTTTTTCCGTTACGCGCGGGATAACTTCTTGCGCATGGATGTTGCTTCCAACGAGTATGAATAGTGTGAGGATTCCTCCCGCGAGTAAAATCCATTTTGGAGTGGCGTGCTTCACCATAACGTAGTACTACTGGTTGGCCCACTTTTTAATGCGTGGCGTTGCCCGTGTTGAATGTGTGAGTTTTTCCGTGCTCGCGTCTCTCGTTCATTTTTATACTTGAGAATCGTTAGCACTATGCATGCACGTTCGCTTTCTGGGTCATTCTTCTTTTCTCTTGGAGTTTAACGATTCTACCGTGTTAATCGACCCCTGCGTTCACTGTCAATCCTTTGGCAAGCATTCCCGGAAGATTCCTTCTCCTATTAAGATGGAGGATTTTCCTAAAGTTTCACTCATCCTCATTACGCATGAGCATGAGGATCATTTTGATAAGAAAGTCATTGAGTATTTGGCCAACCGCGACGGAACCTGCGTGGCTGCCCATGATTCCGTTCTTTCTGAATTGAATATTCCTACGCGTTGCAAGCGTGCGGTTACTTCGGATCAGCAGTTTCATTTGCGCGGCGTCCACGTGAAAGTGGAAGTGGCTCATCATCCCCAAGCGTTTTATCCCATGGCCTATGTGGTCACGGGGGATGGTGTTTCGGTTTATCACGCAGGGGACTCTGATTTGATTGAGGAGTTTTCTCCTGATTTTACTGCTCATGTCGCACTCTTGCCGATTGGGGGAAACATTACCATGGACATCGTGGACGCGGTCAAGGCTACTAAAGTCTTGAAGCCCGATGTGGTGATTCCTATGCACTATAACACGTTTGACATGTGTGCGGCTTCTCCGGAGGAGTTTGCTAAGAAAATAGAGAAAAGCAATTTGAAAACCAAGCCGGTTATCCTTTCCCCGAATGAGAAATACGAGTACAATCTCCCGGCTCTTTCGAATGGGAGTAAATAATTATTTTTTTGGTTTATTTCCTTCGTTTTCGTGTGATTTATTTTTTCGTGCTGTTTTTTTTCCGCAAGGGTTTGTTCTTCTCTCTTTCGCGTGGTTGTTTTTCGGGGAATTCTATTTTCATTAAGTCGTGTGCCGCCGTCACGGGTTTGAAAACGCTTCCGGCTTCTTTGGCCATGTCCTTTCCGTTAGGATAGCGTGGTGAAAAGTGCGTGAGAATGAGTTGTTTTACTTGCGTGTGCGTGGCTACTTCTCCAGCCATTTTCGCCGTAGAGTGTTTTACTTCGATGGCGCGTTCTTTTTCGCTTTCTAAGAATGATGCCTCGTGTATGAGTGCGTGGGGGTTGAATTGCTTGAGTGCATCCACATAGTTTGCGTGCGGGAACGTGTCCATGATGTATGCGATGCGTGTTCCTTCCGCTGCTTTAGAATAATCCATGACCATTCCGGGAGTAAACTTCTTTCCCGCGTGCATAATCGTTTCTCCTTTTTGCAATTTTCCCCATAATGGTCCTTCGGGGATTTTGAGTTTCAATGCTTGCGTGCGTTGGAATTCTCCGGCTTTGCTTTCGGCTTCGAAGAAGAATCCGTAGCACATGCACGAGTGGTTTAATTTCACGGCGGAGATGCTGTATTCTTTTTCATCTAGAATCATTCCTTCGTGTAACTCGTGGGGAATAATCGTGAATGAGGGGAAAAAGTCTGCTACGCGCACGCTCAAGGAGACAAACTCCCCAATGCCGCGTGGACCATACACATGCAAGTCCGTTTTGCGTTCGAGTGTAGTCATCGTGGCGAGCATTCCACTCAATCCTAGTGTATGATCCCCATGAAAGTGAGAGATGAAAATGTGGTTGATTTTCACGAGTGAGTGCCCCGTGCGCATGAGCTGCTGCTGCACCCCTTCAGGAGTGTCGAACAAGATAGTGTGTCCACGATACACCAATGCCATGCTGGATAAATTTCTCTCCGGCGTGGGGGTGGAACAGGATGTTCCGAGGAAGGTGAGGGTGATGCTCATACGTATGAGCGCGCGAAAAGCCCTTTTAAATGACGTCTTTTCCCTGGTTTTGTTTTTCCCTTCATTTTGGCGTTGATTTATATTCAATTCCCGCCCTTTAGTGGTAATGCCTCGTTCTAAGAAGGGTGTTCCTGCTCCGTCTCCTGCCTCTAAACAACATTCGGAGGAACTCGTGGTCGCGGATAAGGCCGAATTGGACATTCCCTTGAGTTTCAAGTCCACGGAGGAAGTGGAAGTTCCTTCTTCTCTCGTTGAACAAGTGATTGGTCAGGATAAGGCCGTGGAAATCATCCGCAAAGCGGCTGCGCAGAAGAGAAATGTCTTGTTGATTGGTGTTCCGGGCATCGGAAAGAGTATGCTGGCCCAAGCCATGAGTGAGATTCTCCCGGTTTCCCGCTTGTATGACGTGTTAGTTTATCCTAACGAGGAAGACCAGAATAATCCCCGCGTACGCGTGGTGCGTGCGGGGGAAGGGAAGCAAATCCTTCATCGCACGCGTTTAGAGGCGCAGAAGGCCGAGGATAGTGTGCGCTTGCTGGGGATGTTGTTTCCCATTGGTTGGTTCCTTATCTCCTACACCGCGTGGACTCTCGGATGGGTTCCAGACGTGGTGTACGCCGCGACATTAATTCTCGGTGGCTTGTTGATTTTTGGTTTTGCGTTGGGTGCGCAAATGAATCGTCCGGGAGTAAAACTCACTCCTAAATTGTTGATTGATAATTTTGCTCGAAAAGTCGCTCCGTTTGCGGAAGCCACGGGAGCAAGAGCGGGTGCGTTGCTGGGTGATGTGAGACATGACCCTCTTCAGTCCGGCGGTCTTGGTACGCCCGCTCATTTGCGTGTTGAACCCGGCTTGATTCACAAATCTTCTGGCGGGGTTCTCTTTCTTGATGAAATCGCCACCCTCTCGATGAAATCGCAGCAAGAATTGTTGACGGCGATGCAGGAGAAAAAATATTCCATTACGGGTCAATCCGAAATGTCCAGTGGTGCGATGACGCGCACGGAGCCGGTTCCCTGTGATTTTGTTTTAGTGGCGGCTGGAAATTATGGTGACTTGGAGCACGTTCACCCTGCCTTACGTTCGCGTATTCGCGGGTACGGGTATGAAGTGTACATGAATTTGGACATGGACGATACTCCGGATAATCGTAAGCGTATTGTTCAATTTGTCGCGCAGGAAGTGCGCAAGGATGGGAAGATTCCTCATTTTTCGAAGGAAGCCGCGGAAGTTATTTTGTTTGAAGCCAAGAGGAGAGCGGGGCGAAAAGGAAAATTAACATTGAAACTCCGCGATCTTGGTGGACTTGTTCGTGCGTCGGGGGATTTGGCGAAAGAAAAAGGTCATTCTCTTGTTCTCGCGGAAGACGTGTATGAGGCTCGTGTCACTGCTCGCACGCTTGAGCAACAAATGATGAACAAATCATTAGAACAGAAGAAAGACTATGAAGTGTACAAGTCTCAAGGCTTTGCCATTGGTCGCGTGAATGGTTTAGCCGTCTCGGGAGACGGGGACGCGGGAATGATTCTCCCTATTGAAGCCGAGATTGCTCCTGCCCAGAGTTCGAGTGAAGGAAAGCTTATCGCTACTGGAAAATTGGGTGAAATTGCCAAAGAGGCCGTGCAAAACGTTTCGGCATTAATCAAGAAACTTTCCGGTAAAGATATTGCTAAGCACGATGTGCACATTCAGTTTTTGCAAACCTATGAGGGAGTGGAGGGCGATAGTGCGAGTGTTAGCGTGGCCACGGCTGTCATTTCGGCATTGGAACAAATTCCGGTGAAGCAAAATCTCGCTATGACCGGCAGTTTGAGCGTGCGTGGGGAAGTACTCCCTGTTGGAGGGGTCACGAGTAAAGTCTATGCGGCCGTGCGTGCCGGTTTTAGTGAAGTGATTGTTCCCCGTGCGAACTTGGCGGATATTGTTTTATCTAAAAAAGAATTGAATAACATCAAAATTATTCCCGTTTCCACGTTGAAGGAAGTCTTAGATAATGCGTTTGTTCATTCATCTAAATCGGATTCTTTCTTGCGGGGATTGGGTAAACTGGTCACGCTTAACGCGGATTCTCCCATTCGTCGCGTCCTTGGGGATCGTTCGACTCAGGTTTGAGATTGTTCTGCGTGCGCATCCAATTCTGTAAGACCCATTCCGCCCCGCTCACATGTTTTGTTTCATCTCCGCCCAGTAACTGCGTGAATGATCGGAGTTGGTATTGCATCGCTAAGTCAAACCATTCTTTTCGTAGTCCTATTTTTTCTTGTTCGCGGGCTGAGATGGTGCTATTCGTTAATCGTTTTCCGAGTTGGTTTTGAATGTGGAGAATTTCTTCTTGCTGCGTGCGCGCGGCCTCGCGGATAGTGAATCGCATACTAGGGGTATACTCGGAATGACTCAATTCCTTTAGTTGATACAAGTATTCTTTTCCCGCATACGTGAGTATTCTTCTCAAGTCCCCCACGCTCACGGGTTGTTGGGCAGTGTGTTTTTCGATTATTTCATTTAGTCTTTCTCGTTCCGTGATTATTTCTCTCAGGCGCGGCATCTCGTGAATGTTGCTTCGGATGTGGGGCAGCATGTAATCAAATAATAGTGAAAATGCTTTTGCTCTTTTTTTCCATCGCGGCTGATCAGGTTTGAGTTGTTTGATGGCTTGTGCAACTTCTTTGAATCGGTTGAGTCGCTGGTTTTCATTATTGGTTATGGTTCCGAGTATTATCCCTTTGGTGTGTGCGCGTTGGGCTTTTCTCCATCGTATTTCTTTTTCGTTTGGCTTGGTTCTTGTTTTTCTTCCTTCAGCGTATTGTTTAGCCATCATCTCATACTCGGGTATTCGTTCGATGCGTGCCCGTAGTAAATATTTTTCAGGCTTGGTTAAACGTGTGCGTGCATGTCTTCGTGGTTTAGGTCCGTGTGCACTCATCGTGATGCATTCATTTTCTTTTGGAAATATAATTCTATTTTCCGAGTATTTGTGATGCGCTTCTTCGCACGAGTATTTTTCCGTTCTCTAAACTGAAGTCATCCATTCCTAATTGTATTTTTTTGCTCTTGAGGGAGAATTCGACTGTTCCTTTTTCTTTGGATATTTTTTCGACTTTACCCAACCATTTACCCGTGCGTGAGTACACGGGCAATCCAATCAATAATTTAGTGACTTTTTTGCGGATGTCAAACACGCTGGTTGCGCGGTAGGCTCCGAAGAATAATACGAATGAAATAATCAATAGTGCGAGGAACCAATTCAATGTGGTCGTGCCTACTAATACTCCTTTGGCGGTTCCCAGCATGATGGCTCCTAAAATGACGGCGACGGCGGATAGTAAGTAGGTGTGCATCAAGTATGCTTTCTTGAGCTGCACCGCATCGGCTCCCTTTCCTACTAAGAATGATATTCCAGTGATGGCTCCGAACATGAGGATGAAGTCGGCTGCCACGCTCGTGCTTTCGATTCCCGTCTGATAGAGTCCATTTTGCACCGCATAATAGGCGTCAATGGCATGCGGTGCGGCGGAGAATAATCCAAATGCCGCAAATACGATTGCTCCTACGTAGAATGGAAAACTTACTCGTTGGGCGGAGATGGATGATCCCATTTCTTTGAATACGTTGAACAATCGGTCTTCGAAGCCAAATCCTTTTAGCACTAAATAGATTCCTAAAAATCCTGCCACGAGTTGTAATCCAATGCTGGGTAAAAGCAAGTAGAGTAGAATAACAATTCCGGGTATTCCGAATGCCATTCGTGCGAGGAATGGGTCGCGGAGTGCTTCTTTGATGGTGTAAAATGTTGATTCTACTTCTTTGGCTTGTTTGATGATGACGGTGCGTTTGGAAATGATGGGTGCTCGGCTTTGTAGGATGGGGGTTATTTGGTCGTCTTCCGCACCATCCGTGACTAAAACGAATGCTTCCGCGTGGAATGTTTCCAAGAACGCGTCTAATTGTTCATTGATGCGTACATCGCTTTCGAATCCGAATTTTTTACTCCCCACCAGGGTGATGAGTTCGATTTGCGTGTATTTTTCTTTCAATTCATCGTATTGTTGGATGGCCATGAATAAGCAGTTTGCGTCCGAATCTTCAGGATCGGCGAGGGCGAGCTTTACGGCCGCACGGAGGTTGTCTTTTCGTCCAATGATGGGTCCGTCAATTCCTGCTTTTCGTCCAAAATCGTTGTCTCTATCCACGCACACGACAGCTAGGGCTTTCTCAGGCATACCATTACTTAAAAAGGGGAAAATATTAACCTATGCGGTATTCCCAGGCTTTTAGCCGTGTTCCCGTATGAGTAAACGCTTTGGTAAGGTGGAAAGTTACAAGGTCAAGCAGGCCTTCTTTGCGACCGTGGTACTCGTAGTAGTGGTGGCTGCCTATTTTGTGCTCACGAATGCGTACCTTATTGCCGATACCGTGTTATTAGTCGGGGGTTTTGTTCTCTTTCTTTTCCTCGTGAAACAATACGATTTTTTGCTCACCTTGAAGGAGTATGAGCGCGCGGTCATTTACCGCTTTGGTCGTGTGAATCGTGTTGGTGGCCCGGGTTGGACGTTTTTGTTGCCTGCGATTGAGAGTTTTAAGATTGTGGACCTGCGCACGCAGACATTGGATGTCAAGCCTCAAACGGTAATCACGCGCGACAATGTGGTGGTTACCATTGATGCGGTGATTTACTTGTATGTCAAGAAGGATAATCAATCCGTGATTAATTCGGTGATTGAAGTGGATGATTACAAAAAAGGAGCATCCCAATTTGTTCAAGCCACGCTGCGTGATGTGTCGGGTGGTTTGACGTTGAGTGAACTCATTTCGGATATTGGTAAATTGAATAGTGAGTTGAAGAAACAACTCGCTCAAATCGCGGACAATTGGGGTGTTGCCGTTGAAAGTGTTGAGTTGCAGGAATTAATTATTCCTAAGGAAATTGAGGAAGCGTTTTCAAAACGTGCGGCAGCGGAGCAATCCAAATTGGCTCAAGTCCAAAAGGCCTTGGGAATGCAAGCGGAAATTGATAGTATTCGTGAGGCTGCCCAAAAATTGGATGACAAGAGTTTGAGTTATTTTTACATTAAGGCATTGGAGACACTGGGGCAGGGAGCCAGTACCAAGTTTATTTTCCCGCTTGAATTATCGGGTTTGATTCATAAGCTCGCGGATAAAACAGCAGGTAATCATTCCAAAGGTGAATTAGAGGATGCGTTCGAGCAATACGCTCCCCAATTATATCGTTTGCTCCAGAATGGAAAAGAACCTCCCAAGCGCAAGCTGGGCGGGAAAAAGAAGAAAAAAAATAATTGATTAAATTCAATCTTTTACAACTAATTATCCGCTCATCCACAAATAGCTTTCCACCATGGCTCCGACCCACAAGAGTACAATTGCAACCAGGATGAGTCCCGCGGCGTCTTTGGCAATGATTTTGAACTCATCCTTTCGATAGGTTTGTTTGGCCATGCTTGCGGAAATGATTCCTCCCGCGATGGCTCCAATGTAGTAGGATGCAATCTCCGGTATGCCGTGGGGAACAAATCCTATTCCGTGGTAGATACCATATCCTAGTGAGAATACGATGGATGTGATATCATGCACCGGGCTCGCGGCCATGGCTTGTGCTGAAATTTTTCCCATCACTGTTCCAATGATGCTCGCGTTCCATGAAATCAAAAATAATGCTCCTTCTCCGAACAAGAATGAAAATAATATGGCTAGCAACAACACTGTCGTATTATTCGCAAACAAGAATTGGACAATTCCCCAATAATCTCCCTGCATGTTGGGTGGGATTGCAAATCCTGTGATGGGTAGGACCACGTTTCCCGTTCCGGGTGTGGCGCTTTCGCGCAGTTGTGAAATACTAAACAATTGTCTCTCTTGTTCTGAAAAAATACTTTCGCGCGTTGGAAAGTCTCCGCAAATATTTTCCGCGAGGCATCGTTCAGGTGTACTTCCTGGGAGGATAATGTACCACGCCATGAACGCGATGATTAATCCTAAAAAAAACCACGAGTACATGGTGATGAGGTCAAAGTGCCTTTCCAAAAAGGTGGATGCGGGTCCGGGGTTTCTTGCCTCCTCGTCTTCTTCTTGTAAAAAGGTCCTTCGCAGCAGGGGTTCGGCGGCAATCACAATGAATGCTATCGTCAAAATGGACGCGGAAAATGGGAAAATGAAGTAGGCTAGCCACATTCCCACAATCGCAAAGAGGAAGGCTATCAGCATCATGTAATGTGGCTTTTGCCGCGCAATACTGCTGGGAAGGAGGGTTTCCAGGACCATTACGCAACGCCCATGTTGGGGTATTTAAAACCATTCTGTGGCTTTTTCGTATAACGCTCAACAAGTGTGTTTATCGTTTTAGGTGAAAAAACATGGCTGATTCCAAGAAGATTGCCCACCCTGGTCAACGCTTGACCGTGGAAGAAGAATACGAGCCGGGCACGAACACGTATACGGATGATGAGGGAAACGTCATTGCTTCCTCGTCAGGACACATTTCATTTAATGAGGATGAGCGTAACGTTCACGTGCAAAACGCGCATCATAATGCGAAAGGATTGGAAATTGGGACCATTGTCGTGGGACGCATTTCATTAGTCAAAGATGCGGTGGCACTTTTGACGATTGGTTACGCGGAGAAGAATGGTCAGAAGAGACAAATTTTTGACTCAACTGGTGCCATTGGTGTTGCTCGTGCGTCGCGTGATTTTGTTCGTTCCATGCACGATTTGTTTCAGATTGGTGACTTTGTTCGTGCGAAAGTTTCCAACGTGACCCCGTATTCAGTGGAATTAATGACGGCTGATAAGGGTTTAGGGAAAGTTTTGTCGCGCGAACACGTGGTGCGTGATGAAAGTGTGGATGGAGAAGTTTTTCCACGATCAACTAATACGGAGCAGGAGTGATTTGGCATGGAGATACAATTTTTGAAGAAGGGAGCTAATCATGTGGAGTTCAAACTCTTGGGAGAAACCCACACGTTTGCTAATTTGTTAAAATCCCATTTAGTGGATGATGCCAACGTGGAGTTTGTGGCCTACAAGATGGAGCATCCCTTGGATAAGGACGCGTTGTTCGTTCTCAAGACAAAAGGTAAGCCTGCAAAAACGGTTCTCGTGGAAGCCGCTAAGCGCGTGCAAGAAGACGTGAAAGAATTGCAGTCGGCATTGGATAAGGCATTGAAGTAATCAACGCCTTTTCTTTTCCCATTCCTTTTTAATGGCGTTTTGGTTTCACTTCCTCCATGCCGCTTCCTTCGCGTGTGAAAAAAAGTTCTTATTCCGGAACGTCCAATTCTATTTCTCTTCCCAAGCGTTCTTTCCTTGAAAAACTCGACCCATTCACGTATGTGGATGATTATATTCTTCCTAAAATTAATCCCAAGAATAATGAGATCATTAATTGGGTTGTTTACTTGGTTTTTTCGTTTGTTTTCGCATACACCTTGTATACGGCGTTTGGTTTAATCCTCAATACGCCTTCTCCTCTTGTAATTGTCGTTTCGGGAAGCATGCTCCCTACTCTTTCCCGCGGAGACGTGGTTATTCTTCAGGGGGTGGATGGTTCTTCGCTTCGTGCCCCTGAAATAGTATTGGATGGGGTGGATGTTCGTAATACTCCTCTCAACAAACTCGCCACGTATTCCTTTGATGGAAAGGGGGGTTGGAACATTACATTCACTCAAACAAATGAAATAATCAACGTTCCCAAAAAAGGTTCAAGTGACATTGTCGTGTACAATTCCGCGTTCAAAAATTTGGAAATCATTCACCGCGCCGTGGTTAAGATTCGTTCCAATGGGGAGTATTTTGTTTTGACGAAGGGGGATAATAATCCTAATTTGGACCAGGATTGCGGGAACGTGGATGAGCTCCTTCTCCCCGGCAGTTCACGTGGGCAGATTGTCACCTCCAAATCGTGTCCTTCTCCGTATCCTGTTTCTCTTTCCGATGTGCGCGGGAAAGCATTGGTCTGGGTTCCCTTTTTGGGGTATATTAAACTCCTTCTCGTGGATTCGTGGCAAAACGTCCGAGTGTAGCGTAGTTTTATATCTCTCGTCGTCGTATCTACGTATCCATTTGGTTGGTTATTCATTTACGTAAGGGGTTGGAAATTATGATGCATATTGTCTTGGAACGTGCCGATGTGTTGAAGAGAAGCGTCGATGCCATTGCCGTGTTGATCGATGAAGCCGAGTTTGAGATTAGTGAAAAGGGCATGTCCCTCAAAGCAACAGACCCGAGTCAAATTTCAATGGTTGATTTTGATTTAGAGAAGAAGGCGTTCAAAAAGTTCCACGTGGATGGGGTTGTACGACTAGGAATGGATTTAGAATACTTGAACCAGGTCATGTCTCGTTCCAAGCCCACTGATGAGGTGGAGTTGAAATTGGATGATGATTCCTCCAAGTTAAGTGTGACGTTCCGCGGTTCCTCCACGCGAACATTTTCCGTTCCCTTAATTGATATTTCTGCGGGAGAATTGCCCAATCCCAAGATAGAATTCGATGCTACGGTTAAAATCAAAGCTACGTTGCTGCAGGACGCATTGAAGGACGCAAGTTTGCTATCCACCCATCTCACTCTCGGGGCAAAATCCGAATTGTTTTATGTGAAAGCGGTTTCATCCAAGGGAGAATTGTTTAATGAAACGGCTAAAGGCAGTGCTAGTTTGCCCGATTTGAGTGTGAAGAAGGATTGTTCTTCCATGTTTCCATTAGATTACTTGAGTGACATGTTGAAAGCCGCTGCTTCCGACACCGATGTTACCGTCAAAATAAAAGAAAACGCTCCCGTGGAATTAAATTATCACATTGGCGATGCGCGCGTGCGTTATTTTTTAGCTCCGAGAATTGAGTCGGCCTAATTATTTTTGGGTGCGCGTCTTCACCCATGCTATTCCCACCACGAGTCCTGCGACCATATCCACGATTAAATCCTGCATCGTGTTCACGAGCCCGTGTTGGAAGTCCGTTCCTCGTAAATAATCACTGGAAAATTCTCCAATTTCCCATAGTCCTCCCAATCCAAGCGAAAACAATATCATGGCCATTACAATAATCACAGGCGGCGCTTCATTCAATACTACTGCATATGCGCGCTGCATTAATACCAGCGCAGAAACGGCAAGGAACAAGCTGGTGGTGTAATGCGTAGCAATGTCCCACCCCGGCACCGTGTGATAAAAATCGAGTACGAGTCCCAAAAAATTGTTGAATACAATCAACAATGTAAACAACACATCCAAGTATTCGCCTGTTTTTCCAAAGTAGTGCTTGCACACATAGTATACTAATCCGCTGGCGGCAAAACTCATGAGCAAAATGCCAGCGAGTACCAGTTTGAGTTGCACTAAATAATAGAGGATTCCCCCCCGCCAAAAGTAATCGTAGTCCCCGCGCGATAATGTGTCCGTTTCCCATTTTAGTCATGTTTTCCCCTGTTTGAGTAGGTTATTTCTTTAAACATCGTGGGCGTATTTAACGTACGATGATTGAAACGCAGGACGTAACGAGTTTCAAGCGGGCAATTGATGCCATTTCTTCCTTTATCTCCGAAGGAAATTTTCGTTTTAGTGAGAAAGGTATTAGTTTGCGTGCCGTGGATCCTTCCCAAATAGTATTAGTGGATTGTTTCATTGAAAAGAATGCATTTTCCGCATATGAATTGGAGCCCACCTTTGTCGGCGTTGACGTGGTGGAATTTTCGCGCATGCTTGCGCGTTCACTTCCGAATGATAAATTATTGTTGGATGTGGGTGAGAATGAGATTCATTTGAATTTGGAGGGAGAATTCTCTCGTACGTTTCATTTGCCATTAATTGATGTTTCGGAGAATGAAAAGGAGCTCAAGCTTCCCGCTCAGCAATTTGATGCCAAGGTGGAAGTGAATGCTCGTTTACTAAAAGAAGCATTGAAGGATGCGCTTATTTTTGGTTCCAGTGTCACCGTCAAAGTGCGTGATGGAAAGTTTGCCTTGGAAGCCAAAGGCTCTCCTGGCGTGTTGAAAACAGTTTCGAAGCAATCCCATTTGATTACTGTTCATACGAATGTGAATGTCACCTCTAAATATTCTCTTAATTTTTTGTCCAATGTGATTAAGGAAGCGGATAATGATTCGACGGTCTTGCTCGAGTTCAAGTCCGATGCTCCCATGAGGATAACCTATCCCATTGGCAAGGCTAAACTGCAGTACTACCTAGCGCACATGATTTTGTAGTTTTCTTTCTCTTCATTCTTTTTGTTGTTTTCTTCCCGTACGTTTTAATGTCCGTGCATGCGTTAGTAGGTATGGTCCCCCTCTCCCAGTTGCAGTTTGCGCGGAAATATCCCTATACTTCCATTGCGAAGAATGTGGTGAAGCAGCTCGTGCCAGATCTTTCTTCCATTGATTCGTCTGCGATAGAGACCACTCTTTCGTGTGTGGATGCGTGTGCGGCCTCCTCTCCTAAAGTCAGGAGAAAGTTTGTGGAGAGTCATTTTTCCAAACGCGAATTATCCTATGCGGAGTTTTTGCAGAATGATGTGATTGCATTTCCATTGACGAAGATTGTTCTCTCGCAATTGGCTCACCCTGCGTTACAAGAACGTTTTGCCCAATTGATGGGTGATTTAACATTTGAATATGTGAATGCGGAGAAGGATAAGATTTCCACCTACCTGGATTTGTTGCGCGAGTTGAATGTGGTGGCCCAATTTTCCTTGGAAGAAAATCCTATTATTATTCTCGATTTGCCCACGTATTTGTCCATCCCCCTGCGTGATAATCAATTGCATTTAGTCCATCAACGTGTAACAAAGGGTAAAGTTGTGTTGGAGTGGAATGTGGCGTGCCGCTGGCTCGCGGAAAAAGTTCATGCGCATATTCTTTCCACTCTGCCTGTTGACACGAAGGGATTGCCTCCTGTCTTCAATTCGCTCAAACAATCTGCTCAGACGCGTTTGCAAATGTTGCGTGCTCAAGAAGCTAAGGCCGTTCTTACGAGCGGGGTGGTAATGGAGGCTTTTCCTCCGTGCATGGATAAATTGTACACAGACATCATGAGTGGAGTGAATATTCCTCATATGGCTCGTTTTGATTTGGCTACGTTTCTCGTGAATGTGCGCATGCCCTTTGAGGATGTGATTACTGTTTTTTCCAAAGCAGCTAATTATGATGAGAAAATAACCCGTTATCATGTAGGTAATCTCGCGGGAAAGAATGGGGGGAAAATGTATTCCTCTCCCGCGTGTGCGAAAGTGCGTGAACATGGGTTATGCATCTCCCGCACGTGCAATGTTACTCACCCCTTGCAGTATTATGAGCGTGAACTTTCTGCTCCTAAAAAGAAGGATGAGGAAAAAGTACTGGAAGAAAAAAATACTTAATGGGTGGCATCCTATTTTTTTGTAATGACTGTGCAATTAATTAGTTGGTAATCGTTCCCGGCCATGCGTTTTCTAAATAGTTTTTTTCTTCGCGTTGCTTTGTTAGTTGGTGGTATAGTTTGGCCAACATGGGAACGAGTGTCGTACTCAAGCACACGCCGAAGATGAGAATCATGTCGTTGAGTGCAATGCTTTCCGTTTTGAATACGGGTTGTAAGAATGGCACATACACTGCGGCTAGTTGGAGAGCGAATGATATCAATACGGCGGCGATTAACCACACGTTGTTGAATGGAGAGTATTCCAGCCAGCTTTTTCCTAATTGGCGGGCGTTGAATACGAGCATGAGTTCAAATACGACGAGTGTGGTAAAGGCAAGCGTGCGCGCGTAATCTTCATCCACGCTCAACCCATATACATACATTCCCAGCGTCGCGGCCGTGCCTAATACTCCGGCGATAATCACGAAGGGCCCCATTCCATCTAACACGCCGGCAAATTTAGAGCGGGGTTTTTGCTGCATCACGTGTTTGCCGGGAGGATCTTCTCCTAGTGCCAATGCAGGTAATGCGTCCGTGGCGAGGTTAATCCATAGTAATTGGATGGGGGTGATGACTTCTCCTAGTTGTAAAAAGAATCCTAATGAAACAACAAGTACTTCCGTAAAATTAGCCCCCAATAAGTAGCGTACAAATGCTTGAATGTTTTGATACACGGTTCTTCCCAATTCAACGGCATTCACGATGCTCGCAAAATTATCATCGCGCAGCACCATGTCGCTGGCTTCTTTGGCTACATCTGTTCCTTTGATTCCCATGGCTATTCCAATGTCTGCTTTCTTAATCGCGGGCGCGTCATTTACTCCGTCTCCGGTGACTGCGACCACGTGTCCTTGTTTTTGTAAGAATGAGACAATTTTATATTTGTGTTCCGGGTCTACGCGCGCGAACACGTTGTGTGTTTTTACGGCATCGCTGAACTGGTTATCGTCCAATTGATTCAGTTCCACTCCCGTGATGGCATTCCCCTTGAGTCCAATTTTTTCCGCAATCGCGGATGCGGTGACAGGATGGTCTCCTGTAATCATTTTGACATATATTCCAGCATCGAGGCATTTCTGAATAGCTTGCGCGACTTCTTCTCGCGGGGGGTCGCGTAATGCCATGAGTCCGGTAAAAACCATGCTGTGTTCGGCATCCTCTGAAAATGTGTTCGCGTCGCGGTACGCGAATCCTAATACGCGGTAAGCATTCTTGGAAAGT
>VGJJ01000014.1 GCA_016867455.1 Candidatus Iainarchaeum sp.
TTAGGGGGATTTCTCCTCGTTTCATTGCTGGTTACAAAATTGATTAAACAGCGATTTCCCAACGCGCAAACATGGCTAATTGTGAGCATGGTTCGCTTTACGAAGACGCAGAAAATATTTGACATTTTTGTAAAACACCCCAATTTAGTTAATCGTCTCACGGACGTAGGATTAGTCATTGGATTTGGTGCAGTGGCCGTGGATTATTTGTGGATGCAAAAACGAAAAACAGGGGAGCGTATTCTCGTTTTTGCAATAAGCATGATCGCGTTGGGCTCCCTCACCTCATTCATTTTTCCCACGGAGAATCCCATCATCCCCATCCCTACGATTGTCATGCAGTTCTTCTTTGGATTATTTGGGTTAGCGGGAATAATCCTCGTGGGTTTATTCTATTCGGGAATGGATATTTTTACCAAGTTGAGCGTGGGAAAAAATGCCTGCGCGGGCGTTGCACCGGTGATACCAGGAGTGGATTTGCCTAACTCCCCTATTTCAGTGCCCTTGCACGCGTGGCTTTCCTTCGTGATTATTTTAATCGTACACGAAGCATCGCATGGTTTCGTGATTCGAAAACTTGGAATGAAACTCAAGAGCTACGGATTATTACTCTTGGGTTTCCTCCCCATCGGAGCATTCGTGGAACCCGATGAAGAAGAGTTGAAAAAACTCGAAAAGAAAAACCCGCGCGACGCATTACGAATGTATGTCGCCGGCCCTTCCTCTAATTTGTATTTCTTTTTGATAGGGGGATTACTCATTTCAATCGTCGGAGGATTCGTGGTGAATCCGCTCATTCAACCCACACTCAATGAGATTCATCTAGCATCCGTTTCCGGAGTCAAAATTAATGAGGTAGCGGAAAAAATAACCATTTGTGGAACAGAATTTAATGCTCCCGCGTTTGGAGTCTTGTTGAGCGGGGACCAAATCATTAGTGTGGATGGAAAGAATGTGAAAACCATCCAAGAATACTCCCTTGAAACGCGGGGAAAAGAATCATTCACGCTCAACGTGCTGCGCAACGGCGAAGAAAAATCATTCACGTTTGAACCCAATGAGTTGGGGCGATTAGGAATCACGGTCCAGGACATCCCCAACACGAATTACACACCCCCCGCGTGGTATGACCCATTCATGCAGGTCGCGGGATTGGTTACATCCTTTTTGGGATGGTTGATTTTGCTCAACTTTTTGGTGGCAACCGCCAACTTTATTCCCGTGGACCCATTTGACGGGGGAAAAATGGCGAAACTACTCTTACTTCCCTATTTTGGTTTCTTGAAGCAAGGAGAAGAAGAAACCAAAAAAATAATTGGAAAAGTATTCGTGGGAATCGTATTAGTATTAGTGCTCATCAACGCGGCACCACTATTTATGGCGAGCGCAGCATAATAGAGTATGGTTGACATTCGAAAGAAGACGTGGCCTGCGTATTTTCAAAAAGTGTTGAGCGGAGAAAAGAAAGTTGAGCTCCGCCTCGCGGATTTTGAGTGCAAGCCCGGCGACGTATTAGTATTGGAAGAATGGAATCCGGAAACGAAAACATACACGGGAAGAACCACCCGGAAAAAAGTTTCATACGTGATGAAAACAAAAGACGCGCCGTTTTGGACGAAAGAAGAGATTGAAAAATATGGATATTTGATTATGCAATTGGATAATGAATGAGTAATTAGATTAATGTAACTTGAATTTCGTAATGTTGACGATTAGGCAGGCAACCAAATAATACAAACCATATGCAATAAAAAATGGAATTATAGCAGTCAAAATCACATATACGCTGCAAAAAAAATCAGTACACGGCAAAGACAACCCTGAATAAAATGAATGGTATAGTGTATTGAAAATTTTATCATGAAATAAAGCACAACCATCGGTTGCATATTTGGAACCACAACGATTTACTCCGGAGTTAAGCCACCAAAATAAATATTCCAGGATAGAAATTCCCACAAAAATTAGCAGTTTTTCTCAAGTAGGTTTCAAAAAATTCATAAAAAAAAAGAAAAGAGGGGGAATTTAAACCCCGCTCTCATTTACAGGTAATTCAATCCGTAATCGCTTCCGCTGCTGCTTCCGCGTGAGCTTCCTCCTCGGCTGCTCGTGCTGCGTTTGTCATCCGATTTAATGAAGGGGCTTTTAACTCCCGTAAAAATCGTAATGACTTCGATTTTGTTTTCATACGTGGGATCGACACGCGCACCCCAAATGACCACCGACTTCGGGTCCATTTGTTCCGTGAGCATGGTACCAATACCATTGGCTTCACCTAATGTTAATTCGGCTCCACCCGTG
Source organism: Candidatus Iainarchaeum sp. (assembly GCA_016867455.1). Lineage (GTDB taxonomy): Archaea > Iainarchaeota > Iainarchaeia > Iainarchaeales > VGJJ01 > VGJJ01. The sequence goes on from VGJJ01000014.1 coordinate 2,302, forward strand.
ATGTGAATCAAGGCACCTTTGGCTCCCGCGATGTCAACATCCAACAAGGAGTTCTTCAACGTGTCTTCCACGACTTCGTTCACCTTGTCAACACCCTTACTTTCTCCCACGGCAATCATGGACAAACCGGTTCCCACCATGACGGAGCGAACATCGGCGTAATCCAAGTTGATGAGCGAGGGTTGAGTAATGGTTTCCGTGATTCCGCGAACCGTACGTGCCACGAGTTCATCCGCCACTTTGAAGGCGTCCTGAATAGGCAAGTTAGGAACGAGTTCAACCAAGCGGTTGTTATCAATGACAACGACCGTGTCGGCAATACGTCTGAGTGTTTCGATTCCTTCCTCGGCTTTAATCGTACGGGCCTTTTCCAATGCAAACGGGTACGTGACCATGGCAATGACAATGGCTCCCTGTGCTTTGGCAATTTCGGCCACGATTGGGGCAGATCCTGTTCCGGTTCCTCCACCCATTCCGGCAGAGATGAATAACATGTCTACTCCTGCAAGAACTTCTTCTAATGCGGTGCGAGAAACTTCGGCAGCCTTGGCTCCAATTTCAGGATATCCACCGGCACCTAATCCGCGTGTCACGGATTTTCCGATGAGGATTTTGGTAATATTATCATCAATAATGGACAAGTGTTGTTTGTCCGTGTTAATGGCCACGAGTTGAGCACCCGCAATTCCCATGTGAGCTAAACGATTGACCGCGTTACAACCGGCTCCTCCGGCACCAATGACCATAATCTTAGGCTGGCCAAACTCTTCATATTTTTCTTCAACTTTCGGCGCATTGTGCGTCGCATTCGAAATAATGGATTGCATGTAAAGAGACCCCCTCTTCAATCAAAAAACTGGATTTTTTTTCAACTCACGAATGAGTGACCCAATTTTTCATGTGCTATCCACACCATTCCAGACTTAAAATACCTTTTCTTTTCCAAACGGAGAATGATTAACGCTTTGTTTGAATTTTTTGAATTGATATTGGAAAATGTAAGCATAATTTGGCGAAATTCACGACACGTGCACGAAAAAAAATGGAAAATATGTTAAATCACCGGGAAATAATATCAGAATGAAAAATAGCCGTTAACGCGACTCACCCCACGGAGTTTTAATCATTCACACACTCAAACTAGTGGGCTAGGCAGGAAGGATAGCCGTCTTCCCTTGCGCGCAATCGGCTTCATGCGCGTGCCGAACACCGGAAACGAAGAACCAAATCAGGGATTGACGTCCGCATGTTTTGCTGACCTTTCGTCCGGGAAGATGGCCCTAAAGGAAGAACCCCGCCAGGCCCGGAAGGGAGCAACGGTAGGCCGTTAGGTTCATGCTTCACGGGTCACGGAAGCGAGAAACACGTGGACAACCATCAATTCATTTTTTGGAAACGGGGACCGGGAGCCCATCACGCTTTCTTTTATTCACCACATTCCCGTTTAGCGAATGAATCCATTCCGCTGGCTCAACCAGTTTTTTCTTCCCAAGAAACCTACGCGCGAGGAATTATTGCGTGCACGCAGGGGAATACTCTCCGAATTAGACACCAGCATCATCGCACTGCATAAAATGCCCGCATCCAAAGAACATGCCAAAACAATCAAGCAACTCGAACAATTCCGTAAACAACTACGAGGAGATTTCAGACAAGCCATTGACCTCAAACGAAGAGCAGGCAATCAACCCGTTCTAGGAAGAAACCCCATCCGCGAAGCAGTCTTGCGAACTAGCCACCAAATTAACCTTGCCCACGCGGAAGAACGCATCAATGATTACGCATGAAAAGCACGCCAACTCATCAACCAAAAAGTCCGAATGCACGCCCTTCGAACACGCAAAAGGGGAAAGACCCGAAGAGGGAGTGGAGTCGCATAAAACAGGGTCTCATTTATAACGCTTTATGGGGCTCATTTTGAGAATTAACCACCGGCCTACCGAGGGTTTGCTAAACCCTCGCATGTAGTCCATTAGTGCCAGCTGATAATGCAGCTGCCCTGGTAGCTCAGTGGTAGAGCGCCCGGCTGTTAACCGGTAGGTCGAAGGTTCAAATCCTTCCCAGGGCGTACACGCGCGCCATTGACATCTGGCGGGTCGTCCCCGAGGTGTCGATGCGACGACACCTCTTTACTATTTTTTTCCCCGGGGTTTTTGCGAAAGCAAAAAGGCCGGTTCCAAATCCTTCCCAGGGCGTACACGCGCCATTACATGAAAGTTATTGGTTGGTATGTTCATTAATGGGCCAATAACTCAATGACAAAAATAGTTACTAATACTTTTTGGGAAAACCCGTGGCAATTTCTTTTATTTTTCCTTTCGCATTTTTCTCCGCGTCACCGTTCAACAAGTTCAAGCGCTGCGTGAGAATGGCTCCCGCGATGATTAATACCGCATACAAGCCCACGCCCCACCACGAAAGAGTGGAGTCTTCCGTCAAACCCGCTCCGACTAAAACGACGGAAATCGTTCCCGGAATAATACCCAAAAAAGTTCCCAACGCAAATGTTTTCCAACGCATGGAGGTAAGACCGGCGCCGTATGAAATCATGTCAAACGAAACACTCGGAATAATGCGCAGAATGAAAATAGTGAGAAACGCATTATCTTTGAAAAACGAATGAATGAAATGCGTGTGAGGAATGTATTTCTCCACGAATTTTTTACCAAACTTGCGGGAAAGAAAAAAAGCCAAAGAAGAAGCCAACGCGGCACCAATCAATGCGAGAATACTTCCAAAAAACACCCCGTACGTGGCGCCAATCGTGAGGGTGATAAACGAATTAGGAATAGGAGAAAAGATCGTGGCCAAAATCATGAGACCAATCATTGCCACCGGACCCCACACGCCAAAACCAACCACATAGGATTGAATCTCATGCGCGAGGGGCGCTGAAATATCCGGAAACAAAATAGGAATAAGAGTAATGCTCCCAATCGCCGCGAGAAAAATAATGGGTCCCACATTCTCGCGGAAAGAAGCCATACACTCACAACCAGGGGATAGAATAAAAACGAGCGGGTGAAAAAAAACAACTCATTATGTAGGAAAAATCGTGAAAACAAATCTCAAAAAAAAGTATAAGGAAGGGGAGGCGCACATCCTAGCATGCACGCCAACCAACCAGTATAATATGCGGGAACCGCCTCCTAGCAGCGGTCACCGCCTGAGCCAATTCACAACCATATCTTAGTCGAAGTCCTCCTTCTCAAGGACGTTTAACGCGACCCTGAGCCTATCCCATGTGATTCTACTACTTGTTCCCACAATTATATAGTTTTCTTCTAAAAAAATGAAAAAAATGCCAAAAAAGACAACTTTTTAAACAAAATGTTGGAAAATTTCCAATATGGATTTAGATTCAAACGATAAAGCTATTTTGAACGCGATTCATTGGAATGCGAAGATATCCCTTCAAACGATTGCCAAAAAAATTCACGTTCCATTGTCAACGGTGCACCACCGCATTAAACGCTTTGAGGATTTAAAGATTATTTCCCGCTACGAAGCCAAAATAGATTACGCGAAAATAGGGAGACCTATTCAGGCATTTATCCTCGTGACCGCGATGAACGTTCTCCCAACCGGGAAAAAAGTATACCAACAAGACATTTTAGACGAACTCAAAAAATTGGAGAGCGTGGAAGAAGTATACATCATCACCGGAAGCGCGGACCTCATGGCCCGCGTCCGCGTAAAAGACTTGGATGAGATGAATGATTTGATTACCTTCAAGCTGCGCAAACTCGACGGAGTGGGGGGAACGCAAACGACGATGGTGCTCAAAGAAAGCGACCACCAGCCGCAAATATAATTTGTTTATTAAGACAAAATTAATTACAACCCCATGCCCACCCCGCGAAGAAGATGGAGCCGTAGAGCAAAATGGTTATGGGGAGTAAATGCAGCATTGGCCGCGGGACTATTAACATTCACCGGAGTCAAACTGCACCACACAAAAGTGAAAAACACCACGCCACAGACACGAATAGAACAACCACTCGAACGTGCACGTGCACCGACTGCAACGCCGACACGGAGCCATACCATTCCACGCGAACCTTTTCACTTTAGTGAAATTCCGAGAGGAAACTATTGCACGATGTACGCGCGACTAGCTGCTGAAAAAATGTTTGGGATAAAATATGAACGCGGAGACGCGTGGGTTTTTGCTAAAAACAACCGAAGCATATGGAAAGGAAGCGCTGACCGGGTGAATGATGTTCAAACCATTCTGCAGCCTGGAAATGTGATTGGATTGTATAACCCCACATCCACCTATAACTCGCGCGAAAGACCCTATACGCACACCGCATTGTATGTAGGCAAAGCAGATGGAAAACACTGGGTCATGCAACGCATTGGAACCAGCGACCGGTTGGAACCATTAGAAGATTATTTAGCCGCGCACCCAGGATGGGAAATAAGAGAAATAATTGCACCCCGAAAATAACTAACCCTTAATAACTCTCTTTTTGATTTTCAACGTATGTCCCTCCAAGCATTTGTAAAAAACAAAGTCAAACGCGCCCGCGTCGTGGGGGGATTTTTGCGCAACTCACTCATTTTCAAACTCAAACGGCAAACGCATGCGCCACGGTATTGGTTCACCAAAATATCCACTGTGGTGGTGGACATGGATGGAACATTATTTGATGCGGACGCGGGAAACATGGGCCTGCGACTCATGTATCCGGATAAAGTCGACCACACCACGATGGGAGATATTTTGTATGAAGGAATATTGCACAAACTAGCGCAAGGACAAATGAGCGTGGAAGAATCCATCCTCGATGGAAACCGATTATTGCAATACCAGAACATGCACAAGAAAGACTTCAAACGCGTGCTAGAAGTGATGTGGCCGACACGCCGAATAGAGCTCATTGACGCGCTGCGCGAACTCAAACAGAATCAAAACGTTAAAATTATTCTCGCAACCTTGTCATCGCAAGAGTTTGCATTCATGGTGAATGAAAAATTATCCAAAGAACACCGATTCACATTTGATGGAGTCATTGGGAGCAAATTATCATTTGATAAAAAAGGAAAACTACTCGGAATGAAAGAAATCATGGGACTCAAGAATGGTTACACGCGCAACGTGCGCGTGCGAAGCAAATTAGGAGCGTTAAAAGAGTTCATGAAAAACAAAAACTGGTCATTCTCCATGAACCAAACCGTACTCATTACGGATTCGTACGGGGATATTGACATGGCCAAGCACGTGAAAACCATTCTACTCGTTCCCGCTCAACCATCCACCATTCAGGCAGTCGCGGCGAAATACAAACTCGCGGACAAACTCATCCCCACGAACACGCAACTCAAGAAAAATTTGCTCGCCGTGTTCGAACGCGTCAACTAATTCAACCATTTTTTAGTGTTGGAATTCGATAGTTTCAAAATCAACAATAGTATTCCCACGCACAACGATTCCTTCTTTTTTCAACCATTCTATTTTCTTTTTGATTCCATGAGCATATCCCCCAATTTCCCCGCTAGAACTCACGACACGGTGACACGGAACACGCGGGGCAAATGGGTTTGCATTGCACGCATTTCCCACCGCACGCGACGCAAGGGGACTACCGGCCATGCGAGCAATGGTTTGATAACTCGCCACTTTTCCTTTGGGAATGCGAAGCATGGCTAACCAGACTTTTTTAGAAAAAGGAGTAGCGTTATACGCATGAATACGATTTATCCAAGAAGAAGGGGTTGACATGATGAGATTATCATCAGCGCCTTTTTATTTCCCAAGTTTTTCCTACTGATATGAGTGGGGAAGTCTGCAACATTGGTCCGCAGGAAATCAAAAAGCGGCAAAAAATAGGATTCGTACTCATCATCATTGCCGGGTTCACGAGCGGAATGCTCATTGCTTTGCACGTGCAACCCGTGATGCGACTCATTGTTTTTCCCATTTTTGCAGCTGGATTCGTGAGCTTATTACAAGCCCAAAAAAAAGTATGCGTCCACCATGCGTGGAAAAAAACAAAAAACATGAATTAAGGGAAAAAACATGAAACCGACGAACGAACAAAGCGAAATAGACCTAGTGGCGCGTGAAATACTCGTTCACGCACTCATCATTGCGGGCATTTGTACCTTGATTGTGGTGCTTGTTCCATGAAAAAAAGAATGAACACCATCACCATTCCCATTCTCATTTCGGGATACATTGGGAGTGGAAAATCAACCCTGGCAAAAAAACTCGCGCAAACGTATCACCTTCCCTACATTTCCGCGTCCACGATTCATCGAGAAATAATGAACGAAAAAATTGCTCACGAAAAAGGAGCCAAAACAAAAATAAGCAATGGATTCTGGGAAACCCCTGCGGGAAAAAAAGCCATGGCATTGCGCATGAATAATACGCTCATCGATGAAGAAGTGGATGTGCGATTATTGAAGGAATTGTCCAAACACCCCACTAGTGTCACGGACGCACGACTCATGCCGTGGTTATACCCCAAAAAAGCCATCCGAATATGGTTAACGGCTTCCGAAAAAGCACGCGCAACGAGAGTGGGAAGTCGAGATAATATTTCCCCCACCCAAGCCAAAAAAGAAATCCGTGCACGATTGAAAAAAGACATCAAATTATGGAAAAACATCTATGGAATCCCCTTTGGAAAAGACTTGAAGCCATTTGATTTAGTTCTGAATAATGAATCATTCACCAAAGAAGAAACATTTGACGCGGTGCAGGCATTTTTGCACGACAAAACACGTCGAAAAAACTAACCCATTAAAAACAATCCCATCCTTTCCTTGAACATGTCCAAGTACATTGGAGTAGTATTATTGGTTTTCCTCTTCTTTTTCGGATGCGTGGAACTCCCCTCCAAAGAGAATGCGGACAATAGCAACTTGCTGGTGGGAACCATTGTGACGGATACGATACAAAAAGGAAATTATGTTACACTATACTACAAGGGAACATTGGATGATAATTCCATCTTCGACCAAACACAAATAGGAAGCCCGGCCACATTCCAAGTGGGAGTCGGTGGACTCATTGAGGGATTTGACGCAGGATTACTCGGAATGAAAGTAGGCGAGAAAAAAATTATTGTGATTGAACCCGAAAAAGCCTATGGAGTGGTGGATGCGGCACGCATTATTACGGTGGACAAAAAAATGCTCACCGACGCCAACGTGCCCGTGATACTCGGAATCCAAGTCAACGCGAGCATTGGCACGGGAAAAATTGTCGAAATAAATGAAGAAACAAAAAAAGTCAAAGTAGACTTCAACGACCCCCTCGCGGGAAAACGATTAACGTTTGACGTGGAAATACTCAAAATAAGCAATAAGCCGTGAACAAAATCAACGGCTTATCTATTTTAAAAAAAAAATGTCACTTCTTGATCGCGAGCTTAATGTCCGCGCCCGTGATTGTTTTTCGGTTCGCGTGCTTGGCGAACACACTGGCTTCGCGGGAAATCGTCATGCCCATTTCTTCTAATTGTTCCGCGAGGGCTTTCGCCGCCTCTTCGGAAACACGCACACCAGTGGCTTTGCGAATAATACGATCCACGGCCGCTAAGGGAAGTTCACTCATACGTTTACCAACCTGTTCTCCATATTTTTCAAACCAAACCCAACCACGAGTTATGTTTTGATAGTGGAATAAGATGCATTGGAAAATATAAAACCCAACCATGGCGTTTTTTTCAAAAAAAAGACCAAAAACAGCTTAAAACAAGACAAAAAGACGTTTAACAAGCATTTTCTCGGCGAAATGGTATTCGTTGGTTTAAAATAACGCGAGGGAGGTTTCTCTAGTATGGATACTCATGTAACACACCCCTTGCTGAAACCGGGAAGCGTGGAACGACGATTATACCAAGAAGTCATCGTGGCACAAGTAGAGGAAAAAGGCAACACACTCGTGGTGGCCCCTACTGCACTGGGAAAAACCGTTATTGCGGCGATGCTCTGTGCCCGGATGCTCGAAAAAAACCCTCACCAAAAAATACTTTTCCTCGCACCCACGAAACCATTGGCGGTGCAGCATCAAACACGATTACGCGAATTTTTAACGCTGCATCCGGAAACCATCAACGTTTTAACGGGTGCATTGTCGCCGGAAAAACGAGCCCAAGTATGGAATGAAAGCTCCATCATCACGGCAACCCCTCAAACCATTGAAAATGATTTACTCACTGGAAAAAGCACGCTCCAGGATGTACAACTCCTTATTTTTGATGAGGCACATCGTTCCGTTAAAGAATACAGTTATGTTTATCTCGCCAAGGTTTTTTGGAATCTCGCCAAACAAGACCAACACAAACGGATACTCGCACTCACCGCGTCACCCGGTTCGAGTGAGGAAGAAATCCAAGACATTTGCAAAAACCTCTTCATCCAACACATTGTGGTCAAAACCCTCCAGGACGAGGATGTCAAACCCTACGTGAACGACATTAATGTGGAATGGAAAAAAGTCACGCTTCCAAACGAGTTCTATGAAATCAAAAACTATTTACAAAAATTCCTTCACGAACAACTCGTTTTCTTCAAAAAAATAGGGTATGCACGAAACATGCACTCGAACTTTATTCGGAGAACGGATTTATTGCAATTACAATCCCAATTGCGCGAAGACATGATTAAGTATGGGACAACGAAACCCCAACTCTATCAAGCCGTATCCCGCGCAGCAGCCGTAATGAAAGTATCCCACGCCGTGACACTACTCGAAAGCCAAGGCATTCACGCCCTACACGAGTATTTTGAAAAACTCCAACACAACAGCAAACAAGTCGGCAGCCCCAAAGCTGCCGGACTCATCGCCAACCACGAAGACGTAAAAAAAGCATTTGCATTAGAAGAAAAACTACACACGCTCAACGTGGAACACCCTAAATTAGCCTTATTGAAACAAATCCTCCAAAAACAATTCGACGAAAACCCGGAATCACGCGTATTAGTATTCAACCACTACCGCGACAGCGTGGGATTCGTCACGGAAGAATTAAACAAAGTCCCCACCATTCAAGCGGCACGATTCATTGGACAAGCAACGAAGTCGGTGAAAGATAAAGGATTATCCCAAAAGAAACAAATCGCATTATTGGAAGAGTTCCGCGAAGGAAAACACAACGTATTAGTAGCCAGCAGCGTGGCCGAAGAAGGATTAGACATTCCGTCCGTGGACTTAGTTATTTTCTACGAACCCGTGCCGAGCGAAATACGATTAATCCAACGCAGGGGGAGAACGGGAAGAAAAGCCGAGGGAAGAGTCATTATTCTCATGGCCGAAAAGACCATGGATGAAGGAATGTATTGGGCTGCCAAACGAAAAGAAAAAAACATGCACGAAACACTGCAACGACTCTCAACCATCACCAGCAAAGGAAGCAAACATGCAGGAATACACGCGTCCAATGAGACACGCGCAACAAGCACCACGTCCAACACTATCGAAAAAGGACAATCCACCCTATTTCAACACACAGAAGAAAGTGAAAACATTTTCATCTTCGCCGACACAAGAGAGCAAGCATCATCCGTTTTACGAGAATTATCATTCTTTCCCGACGTGAGAGTGCATACGAAAACATTGGAAGTAGGGGACTTTGTCATAGGGCCCGACGTTGTCATCGAACGAAAAACAACGGAAGATTTTTTGAGCAGCGTGATTGATGGACGATTACTTGGACAACTCATGAATATGAGCCAAGCGTACGCGCGACCATTGTTACTATTGGAAGGAAAACCAGAGGATTTATTCACATTGCGCAACATGCACGAAAATGCCATTATTGGAATGTTATCCACCATCGCCCTAACGTATCGCATACCCATTTTCTTCACCAAAAACGCGCACGAAACAGCCAAGTATATTCGACTCATGGCGAAGCGAGAACAATTAGGAAACGATAAAGAAATCCGTTTGAGAGTGGGAAGGAAAGGGTTTACGCTCAACGAGCAGCAACAATTCCTCGTGGAAAGCTTACCCGGAATAGGACCCACCGTAGCCAAAACACTATTGGAACACTTTGGAAGCATTCAAAAAATAGTAAACGCAAGCAAGGATGAGTTGAAGGAAGTAGAAAACATCGGCCCCAAAAAAGCACAAACCATACTCGATGTAATAACAAAACCATATGAAAAAGACACGCGGAAAAAAAACCAACAAGACACACACAACAAGGAAAACGAATTCAAGGAATTAGACACTATGCTGAGTGAAGAAATGAGTGAAAACACGAGTGATGAAAATGAATTACCTGAAAAGGAATTAACTGAAAATGAATGGAACGAAAACGAAGTAGAAGAAGAAGACCTGCCCCTCGATTAATACATTGCAAAAACCAAATCAAAAAAAAATTCTTTTTCAATTTTTCCCAGAAATTTCAAGCGAGGGAGACGTTGTTTCCAACCGCTCATACACACGAGCACTATCGCTCGCAAACACGAGAGCGAGACCGGTACAATTAGCCAATTCTAAAATACCCGTTTTGGAATACGAAGCCGTTAATTCATCGCGAGACAAATACAAATAACGCGCGTTGAATTGATCAATCGAATTCAAAACAGATGAACACGTGGAACTAGATAGCGCATTCTTCCAAGACTCATTCCGTTGTTCAAGCTCATGACCAAACTCAAAATAACCATCAATCACCACTGGCTTGCGGGAGTAATACGCGAGCACATGGCCCTGATCCCATGCGGAAAGAATAGCATCCGAACGCTTTCCATGTTCACGCAAAAAATCCAGCGCCGGAAACTCGGATGACTTAACATAGGGACGCATGCCATCCATCATCGAATACAGAGAAACACTCCCCAACACGAGAAACAACACCGCAAACACAGGAAGAGTACGTTTGTCGTGAATAAGTTTAGTAAAAATCCAACTCACACCCACCGCGGCAAGAATAGAAAAGAAGGGAATAAAATACATGGAAAAACGAGTCGCTATCACGCCCAACGCAACACTGACCAACAACCAAACGCTCAACAATTCAGGAAACTTTCCCTTCGACACACCCACGAGGGCAAATGCCCAGGATAATGGAAAAAACAACACGAATGAAATAACCGCGAGAGGAGCAATCTCACTCGCTTCAAAAACGAGCTTCGAACTATACTCACTTAATGGAAGGCCAATCGTATAAACCCACGCGAAAAAAACAATCACCATCCCCACTAATGCGAAGGGAAGCAATAAGGGAAATGAAAAACGCCTCAACAAACCCAACAAAAACCACGACGAAAGAAGAATCGCATACACCACCGCGGAAAGAGGATGAAGGAGTACGAGACACAAACTCAACACGAATGCCAGTTTTTCACGGCGAGTCAACCATAAATAAATCAAAAAAGGAATAAGCATCAACGCCACCCCATCCGGACGCGTGTGGGCAGCCGTACGAAACACGGCCACATTCGACAAGCCAGCAAAAAAACCCGCCCACGCGGCAATGGAAAACGAACGCGTGAACAAACGAGCTAACAAAAACGTGGAGAGAACAAACAATCCCCCCACGAACACGCCTACATATTTCAACACGAGCATGGACTCCACGCCCAACACGGAGGAAAGAAAGCCCGTGAGAATATGCAATAAGGGAGGATACGAGTACACGCGACCCTGCAAGGATAACGCGTCCCAAGAAAGTAGTTCATGCGTGCGTGCAATTTCATCACTCAAACGCGCATGAAAATGAGAATCGGGATCAAACATTCCGGGAAACGTAAAAGGAACACTCCGCACTAAGACCGCGAGCAGAACAATGAGACACACCAACAACCATTTTTGAGAAAGTAAACTATCTGCGCGTTGACGCAATGAAAAAAAAGAACGAGTTTCACGCAAAACGAGCACCTCAATACAATCCGGCTAACGCACTCTTTTCTAAAAATTCAATATCATTGATTTTAGTTGGAGCAATTATTTTTTTCGAGAAAGAAAGACCCCACTCCCGAATGGTGCGGGAAAAACGAGGAGCATCCCACTCTTCGCGAGGAAATAATCCCACCACGATCACCGAATCATCCTCTTTCAGGAGAGTAATTTTGGCTAAGACATCCTTCCATTGAAATGTACCCGCGACACGGGAAAGGAACTCTAAATCCAATTGACGAAAATGACTCGTATTCGTGGATAATGAAGACAAGGTGGCATACGCCGACCACTCCAAATGAGAAGACGACCCCACCACCCGGGAGGGAAGGACCTGAATAAAGCCCTGGGGTGGTTTTCCCCGGGCATTTTTGAAAAGGCCGCCCCATTGCTTTTTAAGCGTGTCCGGGGACCCATTCTTAGGACGTAAACCTGTGACCCAGGACAAGACCCATGGTTTTTGCCCGGGAATAGGAATAAGCGTTTGATTGGGATGCATATCCAAAGAAAACGTCCCGCAGACTAAAATACTAATACTATAGGATGATGAAACATGACACAATGGCATGAAAAAAGCGACCGAAAAGAAACCGGTGGAATATTACGAACCAAAGACGGTGTAACCAAACGACTCTCCCAAAAAGGAGGAGAATTCACCGCGACCACCCTCTCAACGAGTAATGAAAAGAAAAGCGTGAGAGGAATGGGAAACACGACCAAAGTCAAACTTACCAAAGCATTAAATGCCTCGGTCACCGACCAAAAAACAGGGAAAACAACCCCCATGAAGATTGTATGGGTGCACGAAAACCCCGCCAATCGATTATATGTGCGACGAAACATCATCACGAAAGGAACGCTCATTGAAGTAGAGGCGAATGGAAACAAAGCCTTTGCCCGTGTAACAAGCCGACCCGGACAAACAGGAACCGTTACCGCCACATTAGCCAATGCCCCCGCGGACACCAAGAAAACAAGTGCACGCGCAACTAAGACAAGCAAAGCAAGCCCAAAGAAAGAGTAATCATCCACTCTTTCTCCCCCATTTTCAACCCCACGAGCCGTGAGGCGAAATTTCATCAACCCATCCAAAAAACGTGCCCATTTTAAGCCAATTTTGACTTTATTTATATACCGCACCAGCAAGTATATATATTGCTTCATCAGGGTTTAGTGTATACTGGTTCTTATTGAGCCGTCCTAGCCGACTCGAAAAATAATACGCGTCATGGCGAGACCCCTCTGTGAGAACTTTTTGAGGAAAAAAGGTGGTTTAACCATGGCCGGAAATGTCTGTCCCGAATGCGGTAGTACGAAGCTCCGCAAGGATTCCGAAAAAGGAGAAATTGTCTGTCAGCAATGCGGACTCATCGTTTCGGAAGATGAAATGGATTTCGGTAAAGAATGGCGCTCATTTGACGGAGACGGATTTGAAGACTCCGCACGCACCGGAAGCCCCATGAAGTACGTGAAATTAAACAAGGGACTCGTCACGGTGATTGACCGACGCGGAGCCGATGCACGCGGAAACAAACTCTCATCTAAATCAAAAGCACAAATGTACCGCTTGATTAAGTGGCACAAACGCGCAAGCATTTCATCCAGCATGCAACGCAATTTGAGCATTGCACTCACGGAATTACGTCGTGTGGCAAGTTATTTGAACATCCCCGAACAATTGGTGGAAGCCGCCGCATTATTGTACCGTAAAACCGTGAAGAAAGGATTGATTCGCGGACGATTAATTGAAGCCGTTGTCGCAGCCGTATTGTACACGGTGTGTCGAACCTACCAAGTTCCTCGAACACTCAACGAAATGGCCGAAGCAAGTGGTTTGACGAAGAAAGAAATTGGTCGAACGTACCGCTTCCTCGTGAGAGAATTGCGATTAGAAGTTCCATTAACGAATCCCATCCACTACATTCCCCGATTCGCTTCTGAGCTCAACCTCAGCGGAGAAGTCCAGGAAGAAGGACGAAAAATCCTTGAGGATGCCATTGGAAAAGGACTCATCTCCGGAAGAGGACCTACGGGAGTGGCTGCCGCGGCCGTGTACATCGCTGGATTATTGAAAGGCGAACGACGCACGCAGAAAGAAGTAGCCAACGTTGCGGGAGTAACGGAAGTTACTATCCGTAATCGCTACCGCGAATTGAAGAAACGATTAGACATTGAAGTGTCGGCTTAAACAACCGACATTTCAAAATTACTTTTTCTATTTGGTGAAATAGTAAATTGTTTTACAACAAGTTCTTCACGCCGTGCGTGGCTTCTCGTTCTTCGAGGGCACGCTCTTTGAGTTTAACCATGTTCACGCCCTCTAATAATCGTCCTTTCTTCAAGAAGTGCTCCACATGCTCCAAGAAGACGAAACCGCCAATGATTTCCGTTAACACCACATAGTCGGCTCCACGCTTGTACAATCGAAACGCTTCTTCCCAATAATTAGCCTTCACAAACACTTTCAACTTGGGAAATTGATGCTTGACAAAATCCAACACAAACATGGTCTCATCCATATCCGGGAGGGCACACACTAAGAGGCGGGCCTTTTCCACGTGCAACTTTTCCAATATTTCCACGTTACGCGCATTGCCAAACACGGCCGTAATACCTTTCGTTTTGAAAAAAGCAATCATGTTAGGATCATAATCCACCACGACAACCGTGTATTTGCGCGCGAGCTCGGAAGCGAGATATTTACCACTCCTTCCCCCGCCTAAAATAATCACGTGATCGTGCATCTTTTTCTCGGGAACGCGCTGCATCTCACTAATTTTGCGCGAAAAAATAGTGAAATGAGAAAACAACCCAATGCGAAAAATACGCTTTATTTCTTCATGCAATTTGGGAGCATATTCCATGATGTAGGGAGTAATCACCATCGAACCCGCGGCCGCGAGCAAGAGGAATGAATAAATGTCCTGCGGAATCACTCCTGCGGTTTTTCCCTGCAATAAAAGAATGAGAGAAAATTCCGACATCTGCGTCAAACCAAAAGCCACTTTAGACGCGGTGGGAGAACCATACCCAGCCATTTGAGTAATAATATAGGTTACCAGCGGCTTGAACACGAGGACCATGATGATGACACTCGCAATAAATAATGGAGAAACATCTCCAATGGAAAAATTCAATTGCGTGCCCAATGAAACAAAGAAAATGGTCACGAAAAAGTCACGCAACCCGCGTATAAGGGAGACGGCTTCCACGTTGTAGGGAGCTTAGCAATGGCCAATCCTGCGAGGAACGCACCAATAGCTAATGAAATATTGAGCACGTAAGCCAAGCCAATGAACGCAAAGCACGTGGCCAACGCGGTGAGATACAATAATTCCGCACTCTGCGCGGATAAACGAAAAATATAGGGAAACACCCAGCGCGAAAGCAATGCGACGATGGCAATCAAGAAAATGGCTTTCACCGCAAGCATTTCAATGAAACCCAAATTCAACGAGGAAGAGCCCGCTGCCAAGAGGGGAAGGGCAATAACTACTGCAATATCTTGCACTAAAAGAAAACCCAGCATTAATTGACCATGCAGCGAGGATAACACTTTATGGTCTTGGAGAATCTTCACCACCAAAATGGTAGAAGAAAGCGCGAGAGCCAAACCCACATATAACGAGGCCTCGAATGATAAACCCGGCAAGACAAAAAAAGCCAAGAACATGGTCAACAATACTTGCGAGAGACCACCCAACAAAATAGTAGGACCCGCGCTCATAAATTTAATCAAATCCGTTTCCGCACCCACGGTAAACAACAAGAAAACAATTCCTAACTCAGACAAGAGGACAATTTCTTCCTGCGAGGAAAAAACATTCAAGCCGAATGGGCCAATCAATACGCCCGCGAGCAAATAACCTAACAACGCCGGTTGTTTGAGGGCACGGGCCACAAACAAGGAGAAAGCAGCCGCAATGACCATGAAGCCAATGTTAAAGAGTAAATTGAACTCGCTCATCGCGTGAAAAAAAGAAAATGCCACTTAAAAACCCGACGAATGGGGACGCTAATCGAACGAATTACACGGTTTTAGGCTTGATTTCAAATCCAGCCTTAGAATCCGTAATAATATAGCCTTCTTTTTCGATTGTGACGCGCAACTCATCGGATTTCTTCCAATCTTTGGCCGCGCGGGCGGACTCGCGCTCGTTCGCCAACTTGAGCACGGACGCGGGAATCGTGTATTCTTTCATCTCAAAATCAAACACGTCTAACACACTATTCACGTTTTTCAAAAAATCCAAAATAAGACGAGCATCGGCTTTGGATAATGCTTCAGCACTCAACCACGCATTAATTTGACGCTGAAACTCACTCAGCACGGCCAGTGCCATGGGAGTATTCAAATCATCATTCAAT
>VGJJ01000015.1 GCA_016867455.1 Candidatus Iainarchaeum sp.
TAGCGTTATGTAATTAGGAAATGGAAACAAAAAGAATATTTGAAAAATCACGAAGAGTTATGTAATTTAATTGGGCGATCTTGCTCACCGCCCACGTTGTTATGTAATTTTTCTCTTTTGATAGCATTTTTTCCAGTGATTGACGCCATTATTAACAGTATTTTAGTCAAATCGAAATGACAACAAAAATGGTTTGTTTATCGCAGTCGCAGCGTGTCCAAGTTTCGAATGGCCATGCTTGAAACCCCGTACCGTTGCGTGATGAATTTGGCCAATGCCACCGTCTTCACTCGATTTCCGTGATCCACCACAATTCGTTTGGGTTTGGGATTAATGCTTCGGATATAGTTTTCCAATTGCATTCTATCCGAGTGTCCGGAATAACCTTCTAGGCTTTCAATGCGCATGTTAACGTTCAATTCTTTTGTTTTTCCTTTTTCATCCGCGATGGGAATCGTTCGGATGCCTGCTTGGAGTTTTCTTCCCAACGTGGCATCGCCTTGGTATCCGGTAAACACGAGGGCGTTTTTCTCGTTTTCGGCCATTTTGTAGAAATACGCTAAACTTGCTCCTCCGTTAAGCATTCCGCTGGATGCTAAAATAATAGCATTTCCTTCGGAGAGGATTTGGTCTCTTTCTTGGGCGGTGGCCATGTGGAATAATGGAGAAGTGAATGGACTATCATTCGAGAATATTCTTCGTTGAATGTTTTGTTTCAAATACTCCGGATACGCGGTGTGAATCGCACTGGCTTCGCGTGTTAACCCATCCACGAATACTTTGGCCTTAGGCAAGAGTCCGCGTCGGTAAAAATCTTCAATGACGAGAGTGACTTCTTGTCCTCTTCCCACGGCAAACACGGGGATGAGCACGTTTCCTCCCTTAGCCAGGGTTTCCGTGATGATTTGTAATAATTTTCGGTCTTCATTTTCTCTCGCAGGTTGAATGTCTTTTTCTCCCCCGTATGTTGATTCCATGATGAGTGTTTCTACTCTCGGATAGTGCACGTCCATCGGGTCAAATAATCGGGTAAAACCGTATTTCATATCACCTGAATACACTAAGTTGTGTGACCCATCTCCAATGTGCATGTGCACGCTCGCGCTTCCCAAAATGTGGGAGGCATTGAAGAACGTGATTCGCATATCGGGAGTAATGTCCGTTGTTTCGCGGTAATCTCTCACAATCACATGTTTGAGTAATTCTTTCACGTCTTTTTCCGTGTAGGGAGGTTCGACTCCCTGTTTGACGGCCACATCCACGTAATCAAATTGTAACAATCCCATAATATCGCGCGTGGGTTCGGTGCAATACAATGGTCCGCGATACCCCATGCGATACAAGTAAGGGGCAAATCCTTGGTGGTCCATGTGCGCGTGCGAAATAACAAGGGCATCTAACTCCGACAAGGGAAAATTGAGTGCATCCAAATACGGATATGGTTCTTCTTTGTTTCCGGGATTGATGCCGCAATCCATGAGTACTTTAGAAATGGGCGTGTCGACTAGCATACATGAGCGGCCGATTTCTCTGAATGCTCCTAATCCAGTTAATCGCACCCAATCATGTCGTGAACTGGCTTCGCGATAAATTTTTTTGGCGGTTTCTTGCAAAAACTTTTTTCTCTCGGATGCGTGTTTGTTTAAGTGATAACGTATTCCCTGCATGAATTCACTATCGGTGGTGGGTGCGCGCACGATTTTGGGTGTCCATCCGGTTTGGATGATGATGGCTTTGCTCGTTTCTCCTCCTTTTCCGATGACCAGGCCGGGTTTGTCGGCTTCAATCACGACTTGGCAAAAGGGGTCCACAAATGTAATGTTTTTCACTCCCGCTTCGGTGGGAATGAGTCCTTCAATAATCCGTTTGGCGTTGCTCGGATCTTGTAACAAAGATTTGTCCGCACGCACACTAATTTTTTTCTTTAATTCGAATGCAATTTTTCCCACGTAATTGTCGGTTCCCGCGAAAAATGCTTTCGGGTTTTTCGTGTATAGAATAATTTCCGGTCCCTCAAAGTCCACACTGGTAACTTGGCATGTTTTGGGCAGGCTTTCCCAGACTTTTTTCTCAATCTCATTAATCGTCTGGTATTTTTTCTTTTCAACGGTTGGAATAGTGTTTCCATTCTCGTCGGTTTGTTGAGTGTCTGTTTTTTTTCGCATGTGTTTCATTCACTTCGTTTTATTTTTTTATTTGGGCGAATTTTTGGATAAAAACTCGCTAGAATAATGGTGAAAAAAAGGCGTGGTTGAAAAAAATAGAATGGAATGTTCGTGTAATTGCAATTACATTCCGGCAACTATTTTTTCGACGTCTTTTTTGGATAATTCTTGTACGCCATTCGCGTCAATGACCATGATGGTGTAGCTATGCCCACCCGACATGACATCGCGCTTCTTGGCCGCTTGCACGGCTTTGATGGCAAGTTTGATGACGTCGTCCTTTTTCATGGTCGCGTGGTAATTCGTATCTAACACACCCATGGCGAATTCGCTTCCGCTTCCCGACACGGTGTAGTCTTCCACTGGCGCAATGCTTCCTACCGCGTCCATGGAATATAATTGAGGCGTTCCCGTGTGTCCGCCAATGATGAATTGAATCATGAATGGGTAATAGCGATTCCCGCTGAGGATGTTGGCAATAAAGGTGACCAATGCTTTTGTCGTAATCGCATTTTCTCGTTCCACTTCGAATAGTTTAGCTTGGGATCGTAAAAATCGTACCAGTGTTTGAGCGTCTCCCATTCCTCCGGCAATGGTTAATCCAATTTTGTCCGTAAGTTTGTATACTTTTTGCGCGTCTAAATCCGCGGCAAAATAACCCATGGTTGCTTTCTGGTCAGCAGCCAATACCACACAATCTTTGGTTCGAATTCCAACGGTGGTTGTTCCTGTTTTTCGTATGGCCACGTCTTCTTTTCGGTTTTCCATGAGTTTCATCCTCGCATCGTTGCTTGTTTAAAGTGTCACAAAAGGAGAATTCTATACGGTATATGCCCCTGACTCTTTAAAAAGACTACCCACCGAGCGAGGCTACATTACTCCCTGGGGGGGAATAATTCCTTCTCCCACACTACTCGCATTAGTGCGTGTGTCCGTGTTCGTGGTCATGGTCGTGCGCGTGCCCATGTGACGCATGCGCATCATTCGAATGTATGGTCCCGTCTTCGTGAATGTGGGTGTTTTCCACGTCTTTTTTTTCAACGAGTGATTGGAGGTTCACTTTCTTCACGCTGGGAATGATTTCCAACACGACTTTGGAGAACATGGCGAGTCCACGTTGATAGCGAGTCATCACGGGAATAGGCCCTGATACGGTGACGATTTCTCCTTCACGTTTAACGTGTGGTTTTTCGTTTCCTCTAAAAATTTTGTTGGTTAATACGTCGAGCATTTCTTTTTCGTCCGTGAAATGTTTGAGTATTTTTAGCTCGTATTCGACTTCTTTTCCCGCCAATTCGGGGTTAAAATCAACTCTCACGCGTCCTCCGCTCACGCTTTGGACTTTTCCCATCATTTCATTAGCATTGATCCATGTTCCCGGAACGGGGGGAATGTTGTTTTTCTTAAATTCACTTAATGGTAGTACTTTCACGAGTTGTGCGTGTCGGTTGCCGAATGCCATTTCGGGAGTGAGTTCAATCTTCTTTTTTTCTCCTACTTTCATTTCCACTAATGCGTTGTCTAATCCCGGCAACACTTCTCCATTTCCTGCTACAACGGACACGGGCCCGTATTCTCTTCCTTCCGTGGAGAGTCCTTCTTTTTCCGCCACTTCTTTTTGAGTGGTGTCGAATACTTTTCCGGTACTCTTTTCTCTTCCCGTGAATTCAATGGAGATTAAATCGCCTTTCTTCATATGTATAATCAGCCTCTCAAAGGTTTATCGGGGCAAAACATTTAAGAGGAATCAGCCCAAAACCTCTCCAAAAAGGGCGTTTATGTCCGTTTTATCGTGCGAATTTTACCCTAGCAATCAGTGATTCGTGCACTTTTTCCCCGGGGTTTTTGCCGCGGCAAAAAGGCCGTTTTTTAATGAGTTTACTTTTCCCTTTATCCATTCGCAGGGGGAATTTTTCCATGGCACTCAACACGAATCCTAGTAACAATCCCACCATCAAGTGGGGGGCATTATTCATTATTGGCCTCATGCTCCTTTCCGGAGTAGCGGTTTTCTTTGGTTCACAGTCCTCTTCGCAGAATAATTCGACGAATACGAATAATACTAATCAGTCCGTTGAACAATATTTTTCAGAAGATGTGCCGGGAACCGTTGTTCAACTATTTAACACGGCCATCGTGGGGGGACAAACCAAGGATGGAGACAAAACGTCATTGGATGAGAAACTCAATTCGTTAAGCGGAGTGGAGAGTATTACTTCGCAGTTTTCTCCCTTGAATGAGGATGGCATCATCACCTATATTGCTAATTTGAATCTCTCCGCGGAAACCGATCATGCGGCATTTGCGCAGAGTGTGATTGATTTAGGATTGTTTGATTCTCCCGAGGTTTATTTTCAGGCCTCTGCACAAGTTGAGCAGGAACAAGAAGTCTATAATTCCAAGCAACAACTAACGCGCATCAATTTGCCGAATGCGCAAATCCAAGCCATTGTTTCTCCCAACACACTAGTCGGGGATTCAATTACCGGGAGTTTGGCGGCTGCATTCCAGGGAACGCAATTGGTAACGGCATACATGTTAGAATCACAGAACATTACGGCTTCCCCCACGCCCATTTCACTCACAACTCGTTTTCCCATTCAGTCCTTGCAACCTAGTTTGTCGATAGTGGGGATGGTGGATTATTTTCCCGGTCTCTCTAAAGAATTTATTTCCGCGGACGTGGATGAACTTCCTAGTGTAACGAGTGTCAGCGTTCCGTTCTTTCCTTCGGTGAATAATCAATTGCAAGCTCGATTCGCAGATGCCAACACGTTGTCAATGGATGTGAATGCGTTTGTTTCCTCAAAACCAGAATCCTTCAATGCATTTTTGGCAACACCCGATGGTTTTGTCGTGGGGTTGAACCAAATTAATGTGAGTGAGGCCAAGATTGTGCTCACGGATTACATTAACACGCTCCGCGCATCCAACACAGCTATTGATTTTACTCCTCCGCGCACGCAATTCTTGATGGATGTGAACACGCTCAACGCGAGCAATTCGTCCATAGCCACTGCGATTGAGGAGTATTTTGCTTCCTTAGATGCGAATGCGTCCGTGGATGTGTATCAGAATGGTTTCGTCTCCGCGGACTCATTATCAACCACGGACGGGAGTCAAACGTATCCATTAGACAATAATTCCTTCTCGGTTGCGGTGTGGCCCGGCCACCAGGTGAGAGATGGGGTGAGCATCGTGGTGAATGCCATTGCCCTGCGCGGCAAAATTGTTTATGTGAATGGGGTAGAAGACCGCGTCGAGGAATAACTCGCGCGCTTCTCTTTCCATTCAATGGACTTTTTCCGCGTTGAGAGTCATCTTTATATTCGCCCTAGTTGAGTGTGGAGTGAGGTGTATGCATGTTTTTCTTTAATCTCGCCGAGTTATTGATTTTTCTCGGGCAAACCGTTTCCATTGTGTTGAGTGTGCTCATTCTGTATCGAATGGCTCGTCATCATTCGCGCACGAGGCGATAATGCATGAATCCATTCGATGGTCGTCCGGATTTGTTGATTATTTTCATTTCTCAAATTGCATTCATTGTTGTGCAGATGCTCATTTACTTGCGCATCACGCGTGGGGAAAATATTTTTCAAGCATTTGAGGAAAAACCTTCCCGGGTTTCGCCTAAAAAGAGTGTTCGTCGCAGTCGGAGATAATTTTTTTCTCCACTTTCATATTATTTTTTGTTTTTTTATTATTCTTCTTTCTTCAAAGCGGAAATGGCCGCGGCTAGGTCGCCATCATTTTCTTCGAGTGCTTTCCTCGCGTCCTCGTTGGAAACATTGGCTTGTTCCGCAACCATGTCCACATCATCATCCGTGAATGCGGGAATTGTTGCGCGTTCTTCTCGAGCGTCCCCGGTAATGGTGTATGTTTTGTTTCCTTTCATGTCCACCGCATTCACTTGTGGAGAATCAAAAATGAGTTTGGTTCCGTCCGTTAATTCAATCGTAACCATTTTCACGTCTAAATCCTCTGACTTGATGCCTAATTGCCGCATCATGGCCTTCATTTGGGCCGGGTTCATGTTTCCTAATCCGGGAATCATACCCTGTATGAGGATGATAACCCTTTTAGAGGCACACGCTCGTCAAGAGTATGACCACGTATGCCTGTCGAAGTGTTTGATAGTCTGGATAAGATAAAATCTCGTTTCCCCGATTCATCGTTTTTGGAAACCAATCCGCGCCGCGTAAAAGCGTTGGATGATTATTTTTCACGCAGGGGGATTGTTCAACTTGACACCACTATTAAGCGTGGAAAATGGCCCGCATTGCATTATCCTCACGCCGAAAAATTAACCGCACAGATTGTTGATTTGACGCAGAAGCATCGCGACCACACGAGCAAAAAGTGGCATTGGCAGATGACCCATTTGAAAGCATCTTCCAAAGAAACATTGGCACACGCGCAGAAAGTAACTGATCCCTTGTATTGGAAGCACTTGGCCAAATCAGTCGTGGATGGACAATACCGTTCCGATGCTAAAACCATTGATTTGCATTCGTCATTGCTTGCGGACAAAAAATATCGTCCCATGATTGATGCGTTTGTCAATAATGAGGATTATCGCAAGCAGCTCACGGAAACCGTGAAAACAAGCATCGTGTATAAGGACCACCAAGGCTTAGCCAAGCACGCTAATGATAAGAAAAAACTCCAAATGGATGTGTCAAAAGCACTCGTGGAGAAGACCCATGTTCAAGTCGTGGATGCGCGCAATCAATTATTTTCATTGAAAGAATTATTGAAATGGAGCACGGAAAACAAAAACGATAAGGAGAAACCAAACGATGGTAAATGATAACGCAAAAAAATCCGGCCAAAACGAATCCAAGTGGTTTGCTATTCCTAAATAAAATTTTCCCAGCGAGTGGTTAACGAATAAAGAAATTGGCCACATGAAGTGGAACAGTCATGAATATGTTCTGGTTTCCCAAGGTTTTTTGTCACGCAACCCCGCGGTAGCACATACAATTACTCGGAAAAAATACCCCATTACCGAAAGGGGTGTGCGATTGCCCCACTTAACGCTACGTTCTCGCCGTCGAAAAAAATAGTTTCGGCAGCCCCGTTCACGTTGGATTATAACCCGTTTTGCTGTTTTTCAAGTATGGTTTCTACTCCTGATGTGGTAAAACAAGCCAATGGCTTCTCAACGTTTAACCCCATGCAGCAGAAGGTCTTGGACGCCCCGTGGACCACGCACAACCTCGTCGTCGCGTCCCCCACCGCATCTGGAAAAACCATTATCGCCGAGCTTGTCGGCCTCGAATCCATCCTCAATCGAAAAAAGAAAGCCATGTATACTGGACCCTTGCGCGCGCTGGCGAGTGAGCACTACAACGACCTCAAAAAAAAATATGGAGAAAAACATCAAATAAAATTCGCGGTTTCCACGGGCGAATTGGATTCTTCATCAAAATATCTCTCAAACTTCGATTTTATTTTTTCCACATTCGAAAAGTTGGATTCATTATTGATTCATCGCGCCGAGTGGTTGCAGCAAATCGACGTGCTCATCATCGATGAAGTGCATGAATTGGATTCCGACCGCGGCGCGACGTTAGAAATGATTATTACCAAACTTCGTATTCTCAATCCTAAATTGCAAATCGTCGCCCTCAGCGCGACGATACCAAACGCAGACGAACTTGCTGCGTGGTTGAAGGCCGAGCTCGTTGAGAGCAATTATCGCCCCGTTCCCCTGAAAGAAGGCGTGCATTATCACCAAACTGTCGTGTTCAAGGGCGATGAACAAATCGAACTCGCGCAGGAAGACCCCTTAGAAGCCCTCGTGAGTGACACGCTCAAGCAAAAAAAGCAAGCACTCGTGTTTGCGAACACGCGTCCACGCGCCGAAAGCCTCGCAAAGCAAACCGCCGTGATCATCAACCCATTGTTGAGTGCGGATGAAAAAAAATCATTAGAAAAACTCTCGCAGAAAATTGAAAACGCATTGGAAATTCCCACCGAACAATGCCGAAAACTTTCTCATTTAATCAAAAACGGCGCCGCGTTCCATCACGCGGGATTAGTTGCGCGTCAACGCGAATTAGTGGAGGAGCATTTTCGCTCCGGCCTCATCAAAACCATTTCGGCCACGCCCACTCTCGCCGCGGGAGTCAACCTTCCAAGTTTTCGCGTCATTATTACATCTGTTCAACGCTTCGATTTTTCCGGAATGAAAAATATTCCCGTTCGAGAGTATAGGCAAATGGCCGGACGCGCCGGCCGTCCACGATATGACTCCGCGGGAGAGAGTATTGTGCTGTGTAAAACCGAAATGGAGGCTCAAGAAGTAATGGAAAACTATATCCGCGGAGAAATGGAGAATATTGAATCCAAACTCGGCGTGCAGCCCGTACTCCGAATGCATCTCCTCGCGCTCATTGCTTCCAAATACATTTTTGATGTGGATTCCATGGATGATTTTTTCGCGCGAACTTTTTACGCGCAGCAATATCGCGACTTGGACAATTTGAAACGTATGCTCCGCGCGCTTGTGAAGGAATTGTACGAATTGGAATTCATTGATGGGGAAGAAAATCGTTTTTGGGCCACGAAGATTGGTCAGCGCGTCGCGGAATTGTATTTGGATCCTTTGTCCGCGAATGCTATGATTCAAAAACTCAAGCGCGAAAAACTCAATCCATTTGCCATCTTGTTTACCCTCACGGACACCACTGAAATCCGCCCCTATGTGAATGTGTCTGCGAAGAAGGAGCCCGATATTTGGGAGGAAATCCAGTCTCGTTGGGAGGACATGCCATTGGATGACCCCAATTCTATTTTCTCCGATGGGCAAATCGCGGATAAGTTTCAAACTGCCAAGTTTTTGGAAGCGTGGATGAGCGAGATGCCCGAGCAACAATTGCTCGAAGAATACAATGTCGCCCCGGGACTCATTCGTCATAAATTGCAGAAGGGCGATTGGCTGTTGTATGGTCTTTCCGAACTCGCCCCCCTCATTGGAAAACCCCAGCACGTCCCCTTAATTGCAAAGATACGCAAACGGTTGGATAGTGGAATCAAAGAAGAATTAATTTTGTTGTGCGAGCTTCGCGGCATTGGTCGCGTGCGTGCGCGCCGCTTGTTTAATGTGAACATCAAAAACGTTTCCGATGTGAAAAACGCAACCGTAGAAAATCTCGCTAAAGTCATTGGTGTTGGAGCGGCGATGCAAGTGAAGAAACAGCTCGGCGATGAGCACGAGAAAGGAACGAAGAAGAAAATTGAAGCCTCGTTGAGGACGCAGAAGACGTTATTTGATTGAATAGATGGTTCACGCGCCCGCAAATTCTTTTTCTAATACATCCTTAATCTTCTGCGCGTCGACTTTCAACTTGATGAAGCGTGTTTGTCCTTTTACTCCCGGCCCGGATTGGGTGGTGACAATCATTCCGTACATTTCTAATTGGTTGATGTATTCTCTATACCAGCGTGCGGAAACGGGGTCATTGAATTTGAATTTCTTCGCGGTGCGTTCGTATTCTTCATACACTTCCCCTGAATACAATACTCCTTCGGCTTTCGTTCCAGAAAGTGTTTGAATGGGCTTGCGTTGGAGTGTGAGCGCGGCAATGGTATACAATACTAATTTCTCGTGCTCGGGCAATAGTGTCACGTGTTCCATGATTATTTCCTGTTCCACACTCGAACGGGCGTTTTTGACGTGGACATCGGTGACTTTGTTCACGCGTGCTTCGTCGGCCATTTCTCCTGCACGCAAAAGGAGTTTGATGGCCGTGCGCGCATCTCCTGATTCTTGCGCGGCGATGGCGGACGCTAAACTAATGGCTCCGGATTCCACGGCGTTGGGGTGGAATGCTTCCTGCACGCGTTGTTCCAAAATCGTATGCAATTGTTCCGCGTTGTAGGGTGGAAAAATCATTTCCTGTTGGCATAACGATGATTTGGTTCGTGGGTCGAGTGCGTCTTTGAACAAGAGGTTGTTTGAAATTCCAATAACGGAAATTCCTCCCTTAGGAAGTTCATCATTCGAGCGTGTCGTAGAGTAAATGAGTTCATCCAAGTCTCTTACTTTGTCTAATTCATCTAACACGAGAATCAAATGTGTTTCCGTGTCGCGCACGAATCCCACGAGTTTCTCATACAAGTATGCAGCGGAGTATCCTTGGAATGCTTTGTCGGGTTCGCTGGGGAATATTTCGCGTAAACATTTCAGTAATACTTTGTATTTCTTGTTGTGCGTCCGGCAATTGATGTACACATGTCTTATTTTCAGTTCTTTTTTTCCCGCAAACACGCTTAATTCGTCCATAACATGTCTCGCGGCGGATGTTTTTCCCGTTCCGGGTTTTCCATAGATAAATAAGTTTTCGGGCCGTTGTCCTCGCAGCGCGGCCGCCACTACACGAGTAATGTCCCCTAATTCTTTTTCACGAAAGGGCAGCACGTTGGGCGTGTAATGGGGCATTATTTTGTTCCGGTCGAGAAACACGCTGGGTTTCGTGAATTCTGCTTCGAATGCGTTTTGTAAACTCATGGGTTCCGACCCTCACTTCCACTATTCGTATGGTAACACATAACGTGCATTTTAAGGTAGCGTATTCGGTTTTTTCACCTGTGTGTTTAAGAACTTCAAATGGACATTATTGCCAACGCAGCCTTTTTGTTTTTCCAGAAATGCTGAGTAGTTAAGCCGTTTAACCAACAACTGAGGGGGAATGTATAATGGGCTTTTTAGACAAGGTTTTTACGAGTCAAACCGAGCAAGTAGATGTTGAGGATTTTTTGAACAACATGGATGTGGAGGAAGAATCCACCTATGAGGACGCGGATGCGTATGTTAAACCGATTACGTTGCGCGGCGCCGAAGACATGTCAGCGGTTGAGCACGAATTAAAAGAAGGAAACTTGATCTTGTTGAATATTGAAGATGCCCAGAAGCGCAACCCCAAGGGTTTGCGAGATATGGTCATTTCCATCAAGGATTTGGTTTCACGCATCGATGGAGATATTGCGGGAATCGCCCAAGGGCGCTTGTTGATTACCCCGGCTCGCGTCAAGATCATGAAGCGTAAAGTCCCCCATCAGTGATTGACCAAATTCCATAGGATCGTTCGGCGTAGAGTTATGGCTTTTTGCCATAACTCGCTTCTGTTTTTGGTATTTTTGATCAACCTTTTTTCTAAAAAGGTTGTGATGCTCACCTTTTTGAACCCCGTGTGGGTGTTTGTTTCGTTATGCCCAAGCTCGAACTCCCGTGTTTGCCCTTGAAAGTCAAAGCGGATGAAGTGAAGGAACTCGTTCAAGAGGAGTTGGATGAGAATAATTGGGGAGAAATAGAAGTTCCCACCCCCGAAATCGATCTCATTCCGTATTACGTGTTTAGTTTTGATTCCTATTCGGAAGTGGAAGAGGAAAAATCTAAGATTCGCAACGTGGAGGAAAGTTCTCAAGGCACGAGCAGTTTGAATGCGGTGAAAAATAGTTTGGATGACGTGATTGCTGAAATGGTGAATCCGGATGGTATTCAAACTAGTTTTGATGAGCCTTCTAAAGTCAAAGTGAATGTGAAAAATCCCCGCTTTACGTTGGAAGAAGCTAAGGGGGTAGCGCAAATTAAGATTGCCGCGCAGGAGAAGGTTCCCAAGTCAAATGTTCACATTCATGGGATGCGATTAGTATACGTCCCTTTTTGGGTCTACAAGATTGAATTGGATGAGGATAATGAAATTAAGTTGCGTATCAATGGTTTTTCGGGCGAATTTGAGGGAGAAGAGAGTGGTATTCCTTACCAAGGAAGCACGGCTACGGAATTGGCCAAGGAAACATTGTCTGATTTGCGTTCCGCGGAGGGTTGGAGCACGTTTCTCACGAATTGGGGGAAAGATTTGGTATTGTTGTTTCAGCCCAGCAAGGATCACCCTAATCGTTGGATGATGATTTTAGTATTATTACTCATTGCTCTCTTCTTACTCGCACTGGGCTTCGTGAAGTTGCCCACGCCTCAATGAATGGTTGCCTTTTGGTCATGCGCGATATTTCACGAATTCGAATAAAGACTTTGTTTTGGCCGCTGGAGGGTTTACGCAGTAAATCCCTCCACGTCCTTCCGGGCAGCCGCAGGTTTGCGGCTAAGCGAATTCGAACAAGCTTTTTTGCGTTTGTTTTTCGGGCGGGAACACGGCGTTGATTTCCGTTTCCGCTAAACTAATGCGTTGTTTCAAGTATTCGCTCAAGTTGTGTGTGTAGATGAGGTCTTTGGCAATGTTCAAGTATTTTCTCACGCTTCCTTCGGCAATCGTGAGGATGACGTTGCCTCCTTCGCAGGTGTGGCAGCTTCCGGAGAGTGGGATGCGTCGATACTTAGCGTTGCATTTGGTGCAGCGAAACGTTTGGCGTGAAAACGCGCGCGTGTTGCCTATGATGTCGGGGAACAAGTGTGAGACGATGACTCGTTCTAATGAGTCTTGGAATTGTACCGAGGATAGTTTTCCTTGTAGTTTTGCTTGCGTCTTGAGTTTTTCTTCCATGCTCTTGAGTTTGGTGTACGTGCTTTGCGTGGGTCCGAAATCGAATTGCCTTGTGGAGTGTGAGAAATGGAGTCCGGTGTATTGGTCATTCTTCGCGAGTTTTTTCTTTACGACGAGTACTTCTTCGACTTTGGGTTCGGAGAAGGTGAGTGTTTTGTCATAAAATGTGGCGGGGTAACGTGAACAGGTTTCCATTTCGTACACTTCGTCATCAATCTCTTGCGGGTTGAGTGCCATCGTAAACACGAGTGGAGCATCCATCCTTCCTCCGCGGGATTTGCTCAGATACGTATACGAAAAATTGAGGAGTGCGTCCATGAGGAGCATCACACTGTCTTGGTCCCCATCAATGTTTCGTCGTTTGCACATGACAAAATACGGGTGTCCCCACCCCAAGCGTGTTTTACTATATCCTATGACGCGTCCCACGATTCCCGCACTCGTGTGGGGGGCGAGTCCGATGACGAGTTGTCCAATGATGTCATTTTTTGTTTTGGCGTTGTAATAGGATTTCATTTTGTAGAATTTTACGAGTAAATCGTCCACGAAGTGGGTGCTGCGCAGCAACCATTCTCCGCATCCTTCGTTGACAATAATGTCTTGCACGAACATTTCCACGAGTTGATTATCTTGCGTGAGCGGGTTGCCATCCACATCATAATGGTATCCTAGTTCTCGTGCTTTTTCCACACTCATTCCTATTTCTTTGGGATAAAAGTGTGTAATCGGAGCGTTGAGGAGTTCAAACCTTCCGGTGCCGTCACGGAATACGTGTAAGTCGTGTTTCGCACGTAATATTCCTTTTTCCATGGGTTCGGGTAGTTTTTCATCCGAGATGAGTCCTTTGACTCCTTTCACGGGTTCGGGGATGCGTTCGATCATGTTCTTGGCCGCCCATTCCAGTTCGTTGCGCAAGTTAATCGTGTACTCGCTTCCTTGTTTGGCAGGGAAGCCGCATCGTTCGCACTTATTTTGGGTGTTGATGGATAAGCATTCTTTGTTGCTGCATACATACACGGGGCTTGTTTTTTGTTGACATGTTAGGCAAAATCTCCTCGCATTGATTTCGTGGCATTTGGTACATTTGTATAATCCGATCTCCACGCTCACTTTTCCTGTTTTTTCACTCGCGGGTTTTCCTTTAATAGTTGTGAGTCCTGCGGCGCGGTTAATGGAGCGTGTACTTCCTCCCGATAATGCAATAGGGAATAATACGTGGGGGTTTCCTTTCATGGTTCTCGGAGTGGCTGCCTCTGGCCTCCCCATTCTTCCGCCGGAGAAGAATCCTACTTTGTCTCGAATACTCAAACCTGAAGCGCGCGAAAGGAGGGTGAGTGTCGTGTCTTCTTCGAGCACGGGTTCCACGTTGTTTCGGGTAAATAATCGCAGTGCTTCTGATGTGTTTTCATCAAAGCAGATGAAATTATTTTCAAGTGTGTGAGGCACTCCTGCGTGTTCGAGTCTTTTTTTGGTTTCCGCGTTATTCGTTAAACGTAATAATCCGAGTCCGTTTGTTTTTTCGTTTATTTCGCGTAATTCATCAATCATTTTTTTGCATTCTTCTAGGGTCCATCCTTTGTAGAACCACGTGTAATTAGGATGAAGTGGCACGTTTAATTCTTCGGATAGTTTGAGGGCATCCGTAAACGAGATGGGCGAAAATGGATTCGTTAAAAGTGGTTGCACGTCCACGCTGGTCTTTTTTCCTTGTTCAATTTCGCGTTGCACGAGTTGGACCCACCATTCAGGGACGAATGGACTGGGAGTGAGTGGGTGCGCGGCTTTACGATAGTCTCCCAACGTGACTAGCATGTCTCCCACAAACAATATTTTTTCCACATGGGGGCGTACTTTTTGGGCTTCTTCCGCCATGTTGATTTGTTTCACGCTCCCGTCTTTCAACAACACGGTGGGTCCTTCAATCGTGTCCACGGGGAATAGTTGCGCGGCTTTTCCGGGTCGTTCAATTCGAACGTGGGTTCCTACAGCAATGAACTCATCCATTAGGTACATGAATGCGGGATTGACTCCTTTTCCCGCGCATCCCGTGTTGCGTGAACGGCCATACCGTAAGCGGAATCCTCCCCATGCGGAGGGGTAGGCGATGAGTGGTCTTCCTGCAGCCACTCCTTCTAAGTATTTCCAATTAGGTTTCAACTCGACGACTTGGTCGGCTTTTTTTTCGACTTTGATTATTTTTTCTAAGAAACTCCAATCGAGTCCGAGTTGTTTGGACCAGGATAATACTTTCAATGCTTTCAATGCCAATCCTTCCGTAATCACCAGCGCCATTCCTCCGCGTACGCGGTTCGTTGGAATGCGGGGAAGGTTTCTCCACGCGGTGACTTCCAATTCTTCGGTGGGCATTCCATTCACACACACGGGGCATCCTTTCACAATGATTTTCGTTTCTTCGAGAGTCATTTTGATTTGTCGCGACACCACGTCGGTTTGATAAATGTCTACTTCTTCCGCGTATCGTTCTATTTCTTCATTCGTGGGCTGGTATTTTCCGAGTTTGAGTAAGTGTTGCGCATAATCCCCCAAAATGAGGGGCAATACGGCCGCACTCGCTCCTGCGGCACGAATGGGTCCGGCAAAATAGATGTCCACGAACTTGGTTCCATCGGGGTTGTCAACGAGTTTTACATAGGGAAGTCCGTCCAACGGTGCAACGACTACGCCTTCCGTCATAATCACGAGGCAGGTTTTGATTCCTTGTTCGATTCGTTTTTCCATGTTGGGTTCGTGGTACCAGTCTGCTTCTTCTAATACGATTTCTTTGAATAATTGGAAGAGTGCTTTCATTCGGTCTCCCTTGTTTTGTTCTAACACCGCACGAAAGTGAGCCGCTACTCCATGCGGTCCGGCGAGTTTTTCGGTGCGGTCCGCTAAGTCCGTCACGGGAATACACTCTACTTTCGGGTTCACGTCAAACCCGGTGGCGCGTGCACTCGTTGCGAGGGCAAATTGTTCCTCTACTTGCGTGATGAGTGAGTCAAAATATTTTTTGGTGCGTTCATCACCCACCACTAAATCAATGGCTTTCATGCGTGTCCCCCTTCATGAGTGGGGTTTCCCGTGCTGGCGAGTCCGCTTTCTCCTTTGTCGAATCGACTTTCTCGAATCGTGGCGTTTTTGAGTGAAAATTGGGGAACCCTTCCCGGAGTATTAATGAATCCTTTCGATGCCGCGTACGCACTGGTCGTTTGCCAGCAACCGTTGTTGATGATGGTGGTTCCACGATATTGCGCGTACGCGTTGTAGTGATTATCCCCTCCAATGTACAAATCCGGGTGTTCACGCACCAGCATGTATGCTTTGGGCTCGGGGGCATACGGGTGTTTAGTCCCGTACACGGACATTAAGTCTCGTTTAATCAATAGTTCTTTGATGACTTCCTCGGGTTTGGTTGGGGGAATATTCATGGCAAACATTCCACCAATCAGACCGGAACCATGATAGATGAGTGTTTTTTGTCCTTCTATTTCCAACCACGCGGGAGAAGGTAAAAAGTGCACGTTTTTTTGCCGATAAAGCGTGGGAGTCATTTCTTTCAACACGGGGGGTTGTGGGTCGTGCCACCTACAAGGGTCATGGTTTCCGGGCGTGATGAATATTTCCAAATGTTCGGGTAATTGTTGAATATAGTTTTCGAATTGTCGGTATTGTTCATAAATGTCTTTGACTTCCAACTCATTAATTTGGTTGGGGTACACGCCTATTCCATCCACTAAGTCTCCGGCGATGACTAAATATTTTAGTTTTCCCACGCGTTCTTTTTCCGAATCTGTTCCAACGCGTTGGTTCATCCATTCAATGAATTTTTCCCACCATGGTCGAATGAATAATTTGCTGCCGATGTGAATGTCGCTCGTCACGCACACGCCCAAATCCACATCACTTGTTTTTGGTTTTCGTTGGGGTAAATCCGGCCATGAAAAATCTTTGACAATCATTAATTCTCCCGTTCGTGCAAGTTTGCATTTCATTCCCACCACATCATCGTCCGTTAATCGTTTGGCCTTGGTGATTAACTCTTCATCCGACGCCGGAATGAGTGCTTTTGCATGCCCCTCCATGTCTTCAATGCTCAACAAGATGTGTCCATTCTTGGTGTTTTTTTTCTCGGTAATCATCACCACCACGTCAAATTCGGAGTCTCTTCCCTGTCGGTCAATTTTGGCTAATGAACGGGGTTGGTATCCTCTGTTTTTGAGTTCGTTGTGCAAAAACGTATACTTGTCTTGGAATAATTGGAGAAAATCCAGTGCTTTTCCTTTGGATTCCGAACTTCCGGAATAATTCAAGTGGTGTAAGATGCGATAGTTTGGGGAATACTCGCTCGCGAGTGGTTTTTTGGTCGCGGGAACACTTTCCGTCAGTTGAGCGTGTTGGGGAAATAGGGTCAATGGTTCCATTGCTTTGGCTTTGCGTTCCACGTGTACACGCGTTATCATGAATGTGTTTTCCCCTGCAAGCGTGTCGAGAAT
>VGJJ01000016.1 GCA_016867455.1 Candidatus Iainarchaeum sp.
GAAAACATCGGTTATTTTTCGGTCCGAAAGCAATAACTCCAGAATACCATATCCAACGGTGTAGCGCGAAACCACTTCGGCGAGTTCTTCAATTTCCTCTCCTTCAATTTGAATATTATTTCGGTGCGCCAAATCACGAATCGTCGCCTGGTAAACACGCGTAAAATAATTCCGCGACGCGGCAATGTCACTCAAACCAGATCTTCCAGGGTTGTATCCGGAAACCACTTCCTTTGTTTTCGAGAGGAGGAAATATTTTTCCGGTGATAATGAATACTCGGGAGGGTTAATGAAATACAATTTAGCCACTTTGTTAGGATGATTAAAAATTTGCACGTTGGATTTTCCAACGCTGTATTCATCCACGAGTTCAAAATTCTCCACCTCGTTCCCAAACATCAAACGAGAACCAATGAAACTCGGTTTGACTTCGGCTTCGAAAAAGTGGCGATACAATTCCTGCGTTTCCGGCAATTCGTCCAAGCGCAACAAGTATTCTTTCACATGCTGAATAAATTTGGTTTTCTCAAACGCCTCGCGGATTTCTTGAAGCGTTTGCACGTATACGCGGGAAGGTTTTCCTCCCGTTTGAACTTTGCTTGCTTCTTTCTTTATCGCAGACAAGCAACGCAAATATGCTTTGATGGGGTCGTAGGATAATACTTCATACGTGATTTGCATGACTTCATTGTGGCGTGCACCAAACTCGGATTCACTTTCCGTTTGGGGATCACCCAAGTGAGAATAACTCCAGTATTCTTTTCCCTTGAAATCATTGACCAAATCGGAAATTTCCTTCCACTGCTTTGTTTGTTCTTCATTGTACACGCGCTCATACACGTCCGCGAGCACAATCAAATCCGCATCGGATTTTTGCAACACATTCACGATGTGGAAACGACAATGAGGATCATCCGCCAGTGAGGCGCCGTACACACAATCTTTACACGCGTAAATGAGATGCTTCTTTCCCCCTTCTTCACGCAACGCATACGGGCCAACCTCGAAGCCGCCGATCTTCACAGACGGTCACCTCCAGCTGCGCGGCAGCCTTTTAGGAAAAGGCTGGCGAAAAATAATTTCGATGAACCCTTTTCTAAAGGGTTCCGGAAGGTAGGGTCACTCGCTGCGCGAGGACCCAGACGAACTATTTTGTGGCCGCTTCTGCTCATGGTCTAATGGATTGAGCGTGCGTTAAAATAGGTTGTGCTTTTATCCAAGCGTTTAACGAGGGGGTTTAGCGCATTTTGCGTTTGGCGCCCAACTTTTTCCACTTCACCGGGAGCATTCCCGAATGAGAGGGGTGGGAATGGGCGAGTTTGGATAATGCTGTTGAGAGTGTTCCCGTGGTCACAAACTGCGTGTTAGGCTGAGGCTTGCCAATATGCAAATACAACAATGTCTGCACATTCAAGTTAATCGTGAACGTGAACAACAATGCAATGGCTTGAACCACGAGGCCAAATCCGGAGAAAATAACAAATGTCAAAACCGTGCGACCCAAACCTAATTGAGTCAGGGGAAGCGTGGTGACATAATCCGCAATGGATGAAATAACCACATTGAGAATGAGTAATAGTACGAGTGTTCCCAATAATTGAAAATAATGAGGCAACACGTATGAGCGTAATTTCTGCGTAATCTGCATGGCTTTCACATTTTCAAAATAAACAATGGGAAGCATCATCAACAAAAAAGGCTCCAATGCCACAAACAACAAACCCATGGACAAAATAGTTGCCCAACCGGAAGTAAACCACGAGGAGGGAGTCATGAGCACCCGCACCACGTCGGCGTTACCTGAAACAATGGTGGTGAGTGCGAGCGAGGCCACAAAAATAATCACGAGAAAACCCAAGAGGCTTCCTTGAACCATATATGAGTCTCGCCACCGCGCCGAGGCAAGCTTCCACGCGAGATTAATATCCAATGGTCTGCGGGTAACGGTCTGCATGGACAAGTGGAATTGGACTCCATTCACAAATGCATTGATGGCGAGCATCCCCAACACCCACACGGCGAAACCAAAAATAATTACAAACAATGCAAAAGGAGCAAAACCACTCGCAACGGATAAGAGTGTGGTGAGGAATGCCATGAGAAACATGAATGATGAAAAACCCACGAATGCGACTAATGATAAGGCGAGCAGCATTCCCTGCCACAACAACAAATGCGTGTTCAACGCGTTGGCGATGGCTTTGCTAAATAATTTAGAATACGAAAACGTGGTCTCGGATGCGGGATTCTTTTGTTTCATGGACGGTTTCCTCAATGGAGTAGTTTAAGTAGGCCAACGTGAGGGAGTTTATAATGCTTCACACGCGCGGAATGGAATTAACCGCCTTACTGCGGGAAGGAATCCTTTTTTTGACCGTGTTCGCGGGACTCAGCATTATCCTATACGTTGTTTTTTCACCACTGGAAGGACTATTACAATCCATCGTGGCGAGTCATGCACGAAGCATACTGCACGTAATCGGAACGCCCACGCAGACGCTCAACTCGATTCAATTCTGGGCCGGAAACAAACTCATTGAAATTTCTCCCTTGTGCGCGGGCATGATGGAAATGATATTACTGGCATCCGTCATGATGGCCACGCGCACGGTTTCACGCATGAAAAAAATAAAAGGAATAGTAGTAGGGATTGCTTTGGTGTACGTGTTCAATTTACTCCGCATCGTGATAACCGTACAACAGTTAATCCACGCATCATTCTCATTCGCCGAATTCACCCACGATTGGTTGTTTCGCGGACTGTTATTCGTGGGGCTGATCGGAATCTATTACGCGTGGCTCTCCACTCATTCAATAATAATGGAAAAAACTCATTCCGAGTGAAATGGCATTCGTTATTCGCCGCCGAAAGCCCTCCTTTATATATTCGTGAGAATTCGATGTACTAGGTTGAGCGTATGGGTATTACGGACACTCTCGGAAGCGCATACATGCGGGTGGAGGATGCCTATTATGGGGTCCTGGACTTCTTTGAAGAAAAAGGATTCTCACTCCCCTGGAGTTACAATGATTTAGTAGAAAACAAGGGAATTCCCGCACTCCCGTTCACCATTGCATTAGTGGCCATTTTGTGCGGAGGAATATTCTACGCTGCCACCGTGAATGCGCCGCAAGATATGGCATTCACCCTTAATTTGAAAGACAACAAGGGAAGAGCACTCGAAGACGTATTCGTTAAAATAACGGATTCGAAAGGAAAAATATTGGACGAATTAACGGCATCGGATGGACAAACGATTACACTCAAGGGAGTGTCCCCGAATGAAAAATTAACAATTTCAGCACGTAAGCAAGGATTTGGAGAAAAAACAAGCACGCTGCTCGCGGGAGAAACGAGTACGCGCATCACGCTGCAAGGAAACAATGATGCGATTGTGGGAAAACTTAAACTCGTGGATGGTGAAACGGGAACCACGATCACGAGCGCCATCGTTCAAGCATCGTGGTCGGGAAATACTATTGGAATCAGCTCCACGCCCAACGCGGAAGGAATTGTCTTGTTAAACGTCCCCCTGAATGAGGAAATAACGTTGAGCGTGAGTGCGGACAACTATGAAACATTAGTGGACACGATTACATTTTCAAATGACGATGTAAAAATAAAAGAACTCTCTCCAAAAGCAAGTGCGTCACAAGGAAAAAGTGTACTCATCGTGAAGGCCATTGACAAAACCACCCAATTGCCACTGGAAAATGTGCACATCAAAATAGAAAATGCCCAAAGCGGTGAAATTATTTCCGACGTGGACGTGCAATCCGGAATGCATTCAGAGAATTTGACGAAAGGCCTAGTGGTGCGGGTGAGTGTGAGTAAAGAAAACTATACTACGTACACGAGCAACACCGAGTATGCGGGAGGAAAAACCCTGCGCAACGAAGAAGAAGTGCTCCTCGCCCCATTATCATTCGGAGGAACCTCCTTGCATGTGGTGGCGCAGAGCGAAACATCTAAACAACCATTGTCAGGAGTAGAGTTTACGCTTCTTGACAATGCGAATGAAAAAATAGACATGCAAACGAGCAACTTTTCCGGCGATGTCGAGTTTCCGGGACTAAATGAAACAAACACGTATACTATTCTCGCGTTCTCCAGCAACTTTTTCCCCGCACGAAAACAAGTCGAATGGAACCAACTCCCCGCGAGTGAAAATGGGAGAACGATGATTTACTCACTCAACCCGTTTGTGAATGGAAACGCGGGAACGTTAACCGTTTTTGCGAGCGAAAAAGACGGAAAAGCCGCCACGAATGCAAGTGTTGAAATCAACGAAAAAATAAATGGAGACTATTTGCCCTACGTGGGGGCGCGCAGCATGGATAGTGCTGGAAGCTTCACCGCACGCATTCCCGTAGGAACAACCATCCTCGTGCGTGCAACGAGAGAAAATGCCGCGGACGAAAAAGAAATTACGATTGTGAGCGGATTAAACAAAGTCCTTTTAACATTAGAAAGCAACACGCAAGCCGTCACATTCAACCTAAAAACAAGCGATGGAAAACCATTCATTGGGAACGTGACACTCACAACAAGCAGTGGAAATGAATTATTCTCCGGAGCTGTCACGGATGGAACGTTTAACACGCTCATTCCAAACGGTGAAACACTAACTCTGCGTGCCACGAATAATGCGGGAAACGTGTTCACGAAAACATTCAATGTGGGAAATGAAACCCAAATGACTATCGTGGTGGACGCAGCCGCCAACACGAGTGATGGTCCCATCGTGACATTTGAAGGATTAGTTGACACGCTCAACAATCCCGTGCCGGGAATCTCGGCTACCCAAGACGTGTTTGCCCGCTTCTCGGTGAAATGGCCCAAAACCATGGCCACCCAAGGTGGATTATTTGTGCGCGTGGGAGAGGATGCCGTGGCGAGTGTGGATACGCAACACGAAGGAATCATTGGAGTCAACGGCGACGCGG
This sequence comes from Candidatus Iainarchaeum sp., assembly GCA_016867455.1. Taxonomy (GTDB): domain Archaea; phylum Iainarchaeota; class Iainarchaeia; order Iainarchaeales; family VGJJ01; genus VGJJ01. The sequence continues at coordinate 4,948 of VGJJ01000016.1, forward strand.
ACAAAATAACATATGGTAGGTCGTGGAACCCAACTCCACTACCCGGAAAAGAAACGAAAGACCGCGCAACTAATGGAAAAGCAGGAATATTCAACAAGTGGGTGGAAATCCTCGTGGACAAACCACTCGGAACACAAACATTTGACATCCGATTACGCGCACGCGAACACGTAAACGAGGAAAGTGTAAACGTGTATTACCGCTCATTTGTCCAGAACACCAACCAAACCATTCGCACGCCTGCCGATACTGATTTGGGAACAAGCACGTTTACCACGAAAAAATCAGGATTGTATGCTACTAGTTTGAGTGCGCGCGTGAACGTGTATGAAAGCATTCCATTCTGTAAAGGAAAAATATGCGTGACGTTAAACATCGTGGACGCGGATAATCGAACATATCCCATTGGGGGCGTGCAAACACTCATCGGAAAAAATTACGCGTTACAAGCCACCATACAAACCAACGCGGGAACAACTGCCACAAATACCACCACGGAAGGACTCGTTTCGGGAAACACGACCACAGGCTCCACGGCAACCGTGAAAATAAGCACGGACAATGAAAACCCACTCCTTTCATTCACCAAAAATGAAATAGGAACATTTGGCACGTTCAATGATTCCGGAAAACGAGAAACGAGCACCTCATTCAATGTAACCGGAACGAACTCCGCCGCCGGAGCACGTGCGCGTGTGCACTTCCTTCCCGAAAATGAAGGAGACACCGTGTTAAACGTGCAAATTATTTCAGGGAACGAATCATTTACCCAAACGATTCCCATTGAAATCGTCGAGCCCAACACGCTCAACGTAGAGTTGCCGGAGCACGTGGAAAATGGAAAACCCATTAGTATGCGTGTATTGGATGCGGCGCAGCAAACACCCATCACGAAGGCACTCATCACATTCACGGATGCATCGGGAAAATTCGCCGGGAGCGTAAAAGGAACGAATAACACAAACAAGGGAGAAAACGGCACCTACGTGTTTGACAAATCACTGAGCGCAGGGTTGTACGCTGTGCGCGTGTCTGTGGAAAAATATGCTGATTTTGAAGGAGGCATATTAGTGGGGATTGATAACCCCATTTCTATAGAAGAAAAAATCACTCTCACGATACCATTCGGACAAAAAACAGTTACGCAAAATGTGAGTGTGAATAATCACACGAATCAAACCATTACTAATCTCACAGGGGAAATTGAACCCATTGGAAAATTCCCCGCACCACTGGTGTTGAGCGTGGGAACCATCACTTCACTTACTGCGAATGGAAAAGGAAGCATTCCCATTACGCTCACGTATTCCGGCGACGCGGCATCCAGTGAAACGATTCAAGGAACGGCCGCTCTGCGCGTGCACGGCGATGCATTATTATCCTTCCCCGTGAGTGCACGTTCCACGATTACGGCGGCATACAATCCAAAACTCGACTCATCCTGCCTGCAATTCTCCAAACAAAAAATAAGCGTAACCTTGCAGAGCGAAAACCAACCATTTGGAAACGCGTACAATGGAAACACATTCAATGAGAACGCGAACTATTATGGAACAGCAAACACGCCCAACGCGAACGTGTACAATGCGCAGGGGTATAACACGTATGGGTATAACGCGAATGGAGTATATCAAAACGCAGAAACCAAACGCGTAAACGTGAAAGTCAAAAATAATTGCGGAGAAACACTCAACCTGGTTCCCGGAATCACTCAAAATGACGGACAACCTCTCGTGGACGGGTTGAAAATTGCGGCGATTGACTCCTCTCTCCAATTATCGCAAGGGCAAGAAAAGCAGGTGGATTTTGAAGTATCCAACCAATTATTCCGCGCAGGATTTTATGCTCAACCCATGCAATTCTACGCCACGTTCTCCTCCCCTCAAGTCAACGCCTCGCTTCCCTTTGATGTTCAATTCTGGGATCGTTCGATGGCCATCCTCGCGCCGGAGAATATTGAATTAACACTCATCAAGACGGGCAACCAAAAAGCATCCGACCGCGCAACAATTCCTATTACCAACATCGGCGCATCCCCCATTTATGGACTCACCGCCACGCTGGAGGGGGAGAATACGAATGATGTAACATTCAAACTGGAAAATCTCCCCGGAAAAGTAAATGGAAACCTTTCCATCCTGCTCCCTGGACAATCCCAATACCCGCCGCTTTCCGTATTAGTTGAGAGTCTGCGCGATGATTCCACGTTAGCGAGTAAACGCATGATTATTTCAGGAATGATTGAAGGAAGAAAAGTCATTTTAAGAGAAGTCAACATTTACGCACGCACGGGAAGCAGTTCCTGCTTGAACGTGAGCGCATTTGACACGCCCGTGAGTTTCATTTCGAGCGAAACCCAAGGAAGCATTTCCAAACGCATTACTATTCAAAACAAGTGCTTGGAACCCGTGCGTGTAACACGCATTGAGGCACCCAAACTAGGAACGAATACCCTGGACATTTCATCCACTGATAGAGATGCTACGATTGAAATGAATGATGAAAAAGAATTCAATTTGACTCTGGTTAAAAGTCAAGCATTCAAGAATCAATTCAGCATCCAAGTAGTGGGCTTGCTGCAATTGTCCCAAAAAACCATTTCCTCCAATGCATTACCGGTACTAGTCGCATTGGGCAGCCAGGAATTAGAATTCTCCCAAGCATCCAACCCCGTGCAAGTGGACGTGTGTGAGGGAGGAAAAATAACCGTACGTTATCCCATCCTCGCCAAAAAAGACGAGTGTTCGCAAGCGTATTGCGACGCGGAACAAGCCAGTCATATGTTGGCAGAAGCAATCGAAAAACAACTCGCTAAAGCCGTGCAACTCATGCAAGCCAAAAAGAATGATGCGGGAGCGTTTGCCTCCTGCACGAATGGAGGGCGCTCCTGCACCTTCTCCCAACTCGGAATAACGAGCCCATCGTTCACCATCTATTTGCAGAACGACATACTCACAACAATGATGTTATCCTACGTCATGAAATCAGGCGCCTACCCCCGCTTAGCCGGAATGCTCGTGTCCGGTGACAATGCATTGAATGCCACAAATGGGGAGAGTGCTTTTGCCACCCATTTAGGAACAGGATTTGGAAACGCCGTGTATTTACCTGAAATCAATGGATGCGGAAAATACGACGTGACCCTTTTGGGAGGAGTCGAAGTGGTCGCTGGACAATTACAGAGCGACAAATTAAGCACGGGAATCATTCTCAACCGAAAAGAAAACACTGCGGAATGCCAAGACAAAATATACAATGCCGCCAACTTTTTGCCCAAAAACAAATCAGTAGGAATTGAAAACTCCCAACAGACACGATTGGGGGTAGTAGAATATTCAAGCAATGCATTACAGGAGCCCGCTGAATGGTTAGCCGAAACCGTTTTTGGAAAAAGCTCACGCGCAACAAAGAACTCGAATAGCAACCGCATGACGCTCAACATTGGAAACTTGTCCCAGAGCATTGTGGAATTAACACTCGACCCATTAACGAAAGGAGCAGGGGCCAAAAACATTATCACCGTAGTAAGGCAAACCCAGGGAAGCGTGCAAAAAGAATCCATGGTCGAAGCAGGAAAAATAATAACCAGCCTCGGAAAAGGAGTCAAAGGATGCATTACGCGCGATGAACAAACATGGAGAATCATCTCCGTACCCGATGTGGGACAGTTCACATACGAAGGATGCGCGCTCAACGGAGCATCGGACGGAGGACTAGTCGTGCGTTCCAACCTCACATGCTGTACCCTCTCCACACGATCCGATATTGCGAGTGATGCCATGTACACGCTCTCTCCTAGTGGAAGCGAACCCTTGTTGGGAATGAACCAATTAGACTTGTACACCGTGGGCGTGCCTGTCTCGGCGGAAAACACGTACGCTAAACCCGGACAAAAAATAACGTATGATGCGGCGTACGCGTTAGAATTTGACACTAAAAAACAAGTGTATGGAAAAGACCTCTTGTTATGCGGAAGCACCGACCCGCGCATCCAGCAGCAAGCGAACAAACAAACCGTACAAACCATTGCCACAAGAACATTAGACGACACGCGCGCGGGACCACTAAAACTCGAATTGCGAACGTGTACAGTAGATGCGGATGAAGCATTAGCCAAAGCGTACAAAAAAGGAAACGGGACATGGTATGCCACGTTAGACTGGGACTCCGACACGGCACGAAAAACCATTATGCAAACCATTGCTGAAGCCACTCAAACAGAGAAACTGGGCAACGCGTACGTGTCGTATTTGGGACAGGGCATCTTAGCGAATGATAACCCCGTGTACCAAGCACAATTCAAGGACAAACAACTCACCGCGCTCGGAGGATACGCTGCGGCATGCGCTGCCGCATGCGGCGTGTGTGCAGGAGTTGCTGCCATTGGATCCGGAGGATTTGGCAGTGCATTCTTATGGGATTGTGCCGTCGGATGCGGTCTCCCCGCAGGAATGGGACTTGCTTCCATGTACTCCGAAGACATTCAACAATCCGCCCAAGGAACATTTTTGCAGGGACCCGCGAATCTACTCTTGAGCAAGCCCGCAGAACTCGCACAAAATACCATTGGAAATGGAAACGAAAACACGCCTGCCAACATCGCATTGGGAACCGGCCTAACCTATTCAGCCGTGCGAGGAAGCATAAAAGGAGTAAAAACCTACCAAGAAACATCCAAGAAAGTCACCGATGAGTTTGAAAAAGCAAAGGACGCCGTCAAAACAGCTAATGAAAAAATAGCCACCGACAAAAAAGGAACCGCCGAAGCACTCGAAAATGCCAAAACAGCCAATGATGCAGCCGTGAAAGAACTCGAAGAAAAACTCATACAAATCGAAGACGAACTGCGACCGCTTGCCGAAAAAGCAACCGCTGCCGAAGAAGCACTCAACCAAGCCGCTGCCGCAAAAGATACTGCACGGCGCGCGCTCGAAAAAATCGACCTTGAACTAGCAACTCTCCCTCCTGCGGATGCAACGAAAGAAGCCGCCCTCTTGTCTGCACGACGAGCAACGGATGAAGCAACACGAGCAGCCGAAACAGCCAAAGACGCGTACCGCCAAGCCAGCGATGCACTGGAAACCGGAATCGATGCATCGAAGCAAGCCGCGCGGCAAGTGGCTGAACAGAAACTCATCGCAACTAATCTTGAAAACGAATTGAAAACCATCCAAAAGAGCATTGCATCCGTGCCTGATTCTGCAACTATTGCACGCGAATTAGGAGTGGATTCGATTTCAACCAATCTGAATACGCGATATAGTAATTTGCAAAAAATCAAAAAAGAATGGGACGCACTCGCGTACTTAGAAAAAGACGTGATAAAAAAAGAAGGAGCGATAGGTACTAAATTCATCAAAGGAAACATTGTCACCCCCACCCAAGGAGAACACGTTTTCTGGAAAGCCGTCCGACGAAAAGGCGACACGTTCGTATTTGATTTAGAAAAAGTAACCACGCATGGAGATGTGCCGATAAAAGACGTGCCCATCACGGAATTATCCAATTATGGAATGGACGAAATTGCCGCGCGCTATCGTGTGCTTGACCCGAAGGAAGTAACTGCCTACATGACCAAGTTCACAGATGAATTTGCATCATTAGAAAACGAAATTGCGTCAGCCACTCAATTATTCACCGAATTGAAAGCCAGAAATTTTTCTCCAGCGGTTAATAATTTGGCCGATGCGCGATTGGCTGAACTTCGAACGCTTGGAAGTAAAGTGAGCGAAGCCAAAAATATTGTTGCATCCGCCATAACCTCTCGCAAAGGAATTCCAGTGAATTATCTGTCCAAAAAACTCGTGAACAACGTGGCGGAAGGAACAACCATCATTGCTGAAACACGCGTGAAAGAAATAAGCGAAGGTTTAACCGCGAAAGGAAATGATGTTGCTACGCAAGCAGCCGAGACGCGAGGAAGATTAGACATACTGAGTCAACAACTCGATGAAGCAGAAAAAAACGTGGACGTGCTCCAGACAAATCTAGACACGTTAGCCACTAAATCAGCTACCGCCGATGCTGCCGCTGCGGATGCCGCTAAAGCATTCGACGATTTATCAAAAACCACGCGCAGCACGGTGGATGAATTGGCACGATTAACGAACGCAAGACAAGACGCACGATTAGCATTATTGGAAGCATCACAAAAATATGGCGACGTTGAAAAAGAAATGCAAACCATTTCAAGTAAATTTGAAGACATTGAAAACTTAAGTGCCGTACAAGAAGACGCGGCCACCAAACTAGCTAATGCCCAAAAAGCACGCGAAAGCGCATTAGCCAAAGCCCAAGCCGCACTGGATGAAGCGAACGCCAAAAAAACATTACCGGACGCCGTAGCAGGATCCAAAACAAAGGGATTGGCCAAAAGCATTGCCAAAGGACTCATTTGCTCCGGAATCGGAAACCTTACGGGGTATGGAGCATACCGCGCCGGACTCACGAATGAAGTGGAGAACAAAATCACCCTCGAAGCAGGAAGCAATGCGATACTCGATCCTCAGACCAATGAATTAGTATTCGAAAAAGGACAAACCTACCAATTCGTTGTAACCCCCGGAACGGGAACGGGCACGAGCCATACTATCCGCGTGGACGTGGTTTCTCCCAACACGCAAGTCAATCCCCAATCATGGTTGGATGACTGCTCAGCTAAGTAAATTAGTTGAGCGTGTACTAGCACCCATAAAAACAAGGGATTGGTTTTCCTCTCCATGCGTTCGCATTATTACTCAACGGAAAAAGGATTCACCCTATTCACCGCACTCCTATCATTCGTACTCATTCTACTCGCGGGACTGCTCATCAACACCATGATTAATGCTGAACGCACATCGAATGAGGTCGTGTTGGAAGTGGAAGCGCAGAGCCGTATGCAATCCCTCGCCGACCTCACGCGCGCGGACGCATTGCAAGTCGTGAATTATGGAATACGCAATGCCATCGAGGAATACTCGCAAAACCAAGGAAACGCCTACCCGTATTCGTCGCAAACATTTGCAGGAGCCACTCCCTCCGCAGCGTGGCAAAATGTACAAAATGATTTCTCCAACTTTTTCTTTGGACAAGGAAATGGAAGCATTCTCGCGGGGAGAATCGCATCCAACTTGTATGTGATTGTACAATCCAATCCGCGCACCATTTCAGGATATACTATTTCAACGAAAGGGGGGCAGGAACCTGAAATCAAACAAGCCATACAGAGTGTACTCGCACAAACGAATACTACCACGCAAAACTTTTTACAAGTCGTGAAATGCGACCACAACACAGCCCCTGATAAGTGTGTGGGATCATTCTACGTGAACATGGATTTCTCCCTGTTGAGTGACGTAGAGTATGAAAAACTTCCCGCCATCCATGTGTATGATGAAGCCACGAAACGCGAATTAGTTGAACCGGTTATTCCGCGGGGAAAATTTAGAATTTATGTTCCCCTACGCATTTTCAAATCCCTAAAATACGCCCACGAAATTGCCCAAGGACAACTCGCGGGATTACTCTCGCAGGAATTTCATGATAATTTAGGAAAATTGGGCGTGGGAATGTGCGATGGCGTGGACACAAGTGGAGAAGTTATTTGCGGCTACCGCACGGCACCATTTACCACTGCATCATTGAGCGCGGGGCCTAATCCCCCGGCTTCTCCCATCACGGGAGGAAACTTGTGTCCGAGCGAACAATCGGCCGTTTCAGTAATTGAAAATAATTATCCCAAAAATGTTCCACTCATATGTGATGCTGTCGCGGATCAATTGAATTTATGCAACGCAGGACAAGTAGTGGCGAATTACAATCCCAGTGAAGCACCCTCGCGCGCAGCCGCACTCGCCGCATTAGTGCAGCAATTCATCAACAGCCACGTGACGATTTCACTCAACAATATTGTACAAACCAATGACTTTCAACTTTTAACCAATCAAATTGACATTCAACCCAGTGTGAGCAGTTTTGCAACGAAAGATATTTTGTTTGAAGGACTCAAAAATATTTCCCCCACGGAAGGAAAATGCACCAAACTCGTGAACACGAACGTTACACTGAAATTTCAAGAAAACAATTTGAATTACATTGTAGTTGACTCGCGCGCGCCACTGCATTATGATGTGCGCATCGTCGACTCATTCGTGCAAAATCAAAGCAAGACGACGTGCGTGAGTTATTGCACGAGCCAATCCACACTCGGACAATTCATCAATCCTGATTTGGATCCCGCTTCCGCAGTGTGTTCGCAAACCGCGTGTTCGCAAACAAATGATCCCAATTATCCTATTCTTCCCACGTGCGGAAATGGAATTGTAAATTTTCCATCAGAAGAATGCGAACCCGGCATGTCTTTCACTCTATCGGATGGCACCACTGCGACATGTGGAAATATTCAACAAAATTTTGATCATGGACAATTAGGGTGTAACGACCAAACGTGCAAGTTTGACACCACTGCCTGCACGCGCTGCGGAAATAATCAAATTGAAAGTCCATTCGAATTATGTGATGGGAGCAATATTGGCACGGCCACGTGTGCCAGTTTATTCCCCGCAACGCCGAATGGGGTTCCTTCCTGTAAATCCGATTGCTCGGGATTTGATATTGGAACATGCGCCTAAACGACGAAAACAAGGATTATTGTCCATTTACTAGGGTTTTTCCCCAACATATATAAAGGGGCTAATCGCGCTTCTAAGTAACCGCGGATTGTGATGCAGGTATGGGTCTAACCGAATTTTATCACGGAATCGAGGACAAGTATTATGCGGGATTAGACTGGCTGGACAAGCACGGAATACCCGTCTATTCTGTGGTGGATGCCATTGAAGCCCAAAACATTCCCAGTTTCCCCATCGCTGCACTTGTGACTCTTCTCGTCATTGGTGGATTGTGGGTGTTCCTTTCTCCTGCATTGTTGGGAGGGAACGCCACGCTCAACGTGCTCGTACAAGATGACACTCAAACGCCACTCAAGGGAATTGCGGTACAATTAACCGGAGAAAAATTAAGCGGAGACGCGCTCTCCAAACGATTAACCGATGAAAAAGGACGTGTCACATTCACCAATCTCCCGATTGGAGAAAGCATTACCATTCAAGCCAACAATGACGCGTATGCCATAAGCGATTTGCGCGTGGTGTTAGACCAAGGAAACAATGACAAAAAACTCACGGCAACTGAAATTGCAGTCACCAAATCTATTTCATTACAATTATACAAAGTCAACAGCACGGAAACATTCAGTGAAAGTATTCCCCTCTCATTCTCATGCTCCGGAGACGCGTACACCAAAACAAGTACAGTGGCCGGAGGACAAATCACACTCGATGTTCCTCCCGCGTGCGGAACGCTAAGCGTCGTGTCACTTGATTCTACTTTAACGTTGCAAGGCAGCGTGATTGATGTAGATGATGCCAACCCCCGCGTGTATGTAAATGCGCAACCAAGCGGAAGCGGAGTGCTGCGAGCCACATTACTAAATGAAAGCGGAAATGGAATCGCCGGACTCACCACGATGCTGAAAAGCAAATTCGGAGATGTTATCGCGACCAAATTTTCTGACGCCAGCGGATTTGTCGAATTCACCAACCTGGCCGCGGACACGTACACGATATTCGTGCAAAGTGATGGAATGCACGCGGAATTAGATTCGGGAAGCATTGAAGTCAATGACAACCAAACTGCGGACAAAACGTTCACGATTCCATTGGCGAGTGTTGGAGAAGTTCGCTTACAATTTATTGACGAAGGAAACTTATCTCCCGTGGGCAATGCAAAAGTAACATTGTCGCGAGGAAACCAACTTATTTCAACCAAAACAACTAATGAAGGAGGACAAGTCACGTTCTCCGTGTCATCACCCAATAGTTTAACAGTTGGAGTAGACCACCCTTCCTATTTAGTGCGCGCAGGAATTAGTGTGAGTGTCTCGAGCGCCGGTTATACTTCTATTCCATTAGCCAAAGCAACATTGCAAAATAGTCAAATTGTCACGGTGAAAGTATTGGATGAGTTGAATCAACCTGTTGAAAACGCCTATGTGGCATTGAAAAAATCCCCCTCGGGAGCGAGTATTGGAACGAACAAAATTACGGGAGCGAGCGGAACCGTACAATTTACTTCTCTTGAGGAAGGAACGTATTTCGCTTCAGCGTACAAACCCGGATTTTCCGACCAAATCAAATCGGATTTATTTACGGTGCGTGCACGCGAAAATGTAGAAAGCACCATCAAATTAGTCATCGGAACGGGAACGATTGGATTCAGCGTAAAAGACACGAGCGGACAACCCCTTGCCGGAGCCACCATTCAAGCGGTGGATGGAATCACGCACAACGAGGTGGGAAATGAACTCGCCACAAATGTGGATGGAACAACCGAATTAACCCTGCGCGCCGACCGATACGTGTATTTTGTGATTGACGAACCTAACCACTTACCCTATGTCACGCTCCCCATTCAAGTGAAAAAAGGCATTACCCAAAACGTGAGCGTGGAAATGGTCAAGGATATTTCAAAACTAGAAATCAAAACACTCTCCACCAGTGTGAATGGTAAGCCCATTTTAGAAGAATCGGGATTAGCCCCCGGACAAACATACACGATTCGATTCGCACTCATGGTTCCGCGCAACACGGCCTACACGGAAACCGGCGTTCACGTGAGAACAGGGAACGCCAACGAGGGACAAACAAACCCCATCGAGAATGACGCATGGTATATTCGCGATGTGCGCGGAGCATTTTCCAAAATCCAAAAAGGAACCACGTATACTCCCCCAACAGGATTAGGAATAGACTCGCAACACGTCACGAGCGCGGATGCCAAATGGGCCAACCTGACATTCAACCCCAGCCACGAAGGATTAACCATTGTGGAAGTCGATGTCACCGTGAAAGACACCGCCATACAAGGAGCGGACTTACCCTTGTATTATCGCGCATGGGGAAAAACTGGAAGCTATGTACGCTTTCCTGTTGACGCCGTGTTGGGAGGGAGTGAGAGCGTTTCCCAGAAACAAGGATTGTATGCGAATGCGAATGTGAAACTCTATTCTACGGGAGCAGGAACGCACGTGTGCACGAATGATTTCTGCCTCGGATTAGTGGGAGAAGACTTGACGAACGGGTTGCAAATGAGTTTAGTGGATGACTTTGAAGTAGACATTTCGAGCAAACAAAAACTATTATTCACATTCACCAGCGTCTCCGATGCCGTGTTCGCGGACACGTCACTTATTTTACAGAGCAGCACCGGAAGCGCGACGCTAACCAATTATGATGTGACGAATGCAGTAGGGGCGAAGAAAACCGGTGTTGTGAGTGGAAACAAAGTAGAAATTCCCATTGGAACGATACAGAAAAACAACGTGGTGTTTGGATTCGTCAACCTGGACGCGAGTAAAGAAGGAACATCCCGCGTAAAGTTTTCATTGGTGAGCAATAAGAAAGAAGTGTACGCACGCGAATTATTAGTAAAAGTCAACGCAGCCGGC
>VGJJ01000017.1 GCA_016867455.1 Candidatus Iainarchaeum sp.
TTTATCCAGTCTCGGAGGAAAGGGGTGCTTGAGAGTAAGAGTACCTGTCGCATGCCTGTTTTGCCATTGAGCATAATAGTAGCTTCAGTGCCATCAAATTGGATGTTTCGAATGTTAGCACTCCCAAGTTCACCGATTCGTGCACCTGTTTCCCATAGGGTGGAAATTAGCGCACGTTTCATGGGGTGGTCGGCGGCTTCGATAATTTTTTGTACTTCTTCTTCGCTTAGCATTTCTTCCGGGAGTTTGTTTGACCCGCTTCGTTTAATGCATTTAATCCAGCGCACAATTTCAGGGAAAAAATCACTATTTCCTTTGAACCATCGGTAGAATGATTTTAGGGTTTGTTTGTGCATTGCCTTCGTTGTTTCATTCCAATTAGGGTGGTTCATTATTTTGGAAACTAATTTCTCAATATCTTCTCGTGTAGCCGTTTCAAAGTCAGTTCCTAACAGTTCGGCGATATTTGCAATGAGGATGAGAATACGTTTGCGTCTAGCTAAACTGCTTCCACCTTCATTTTCGAGGTGAGTTCGATATTTTTCAATGACTGCCCTGTTAGAAGGTGTGAGGTTGAATGGTCTTCCTTGGCGACCATGTTTTTGGGTAAAGTCGCGCGGATATTTTTCAGGAAAAATTCGACTTAATACTAATGCGTATTGACGTTCGTAGTTGTGAAACGATTTGATAGTTTCGTGTGGCATAGGTAGCTCCCTTTTCGTTTGGTTAAAAGGATTAGGGGAGCACTTTATCGCCAACTATCATGCACCGGGGAGGATTTGAACCTCCGACCTCCCGATTATCAGTCGGGTGCTCTACCAGGCTAAGCTACCAGTGCTGAAACTTTTAGAAAAAGTTTCATCAAAACGCCCGCAAGCGGGCATTCCTTTTCCTATCAAGAAATCGGTCAAAGAATGCTTTTAAAGGCATCCCGGCGGCGTGCTCTTTTGGTCGGGTGTCCTGGGTTTTGCGGTGGTTGCTGCTCGTTGTTGGGTTATTAATTTTTGGTTTTAATCCAGCAATTGTTATTAACATTTTGATTATAAATTATTAGTCGCGTTTTTTGGTATGCGTGTGGCAGTAGTGGGGAAAGGCGGGAGCGGAAAAACGACTGTCTCGGCAGCGTTGATTCAGGAGATTATTAGGCGTTTGAACCGTGTTCATCTTTTGGCCATTGACGCGGATATTAACATGCACCTGGGTCCCCTTTTTGGGGTTGATTGGTCAAGAAGCCCCGAAAAACACTTGTCAAACCCTGTTTCAATTGAACAAATCAAACGCTACTTGATTGGAAATAATGCACGTATTCACTCTCTTTCAGCATTCCGAAAAACAACTCCGCCCGGTAACGGTTCTAATTTGCTTTTTTTGGAAACGCTGAATCAAACTCCCTTGTCTGCATTTGATTTTGGTGAAAACACATTTCATCTGATGGCAGTTGGCACCTATTCTGAGGATGGGTTGGGCACGAGTTGTTACCACAATAATTTGAGCATTTTAGAAAACATTTTGTCGCATGCATCTGAAGGGGGCAACTGGATCGTTGTCGATATGGTGGCAGGCACGGATGCGTTTGCCAGCTCACTGCATGCTCAATTCGACATTATTCTTTTAGTAGTGGAACCCACCCGCCAATCCACTGATGTTTGGAATCAGTTTGTTTCGCTTGCCAGTGCGGCTGGAATTTCTAATCGATTGTTTGCGGTCGGGAATAAAGTCAACTCTACTGATGATGAAAAATTTTTGTCCGAAAAGATTCCTGAAAATATGCTTCTCGGTTTTTTGTCGGATTCAAAATATCTGCGTGACTTGAGTCGACGTGGGGGAAATTTGGAGTTATCGAAACTCGAGGAAGAAAATCGAAAGGCTATTCAAAATATGGTCAAAAAAATGAGCACTTTTCCTTCAACTGTTAGAGTGCGATATGCTCATTTGTGTGCGCTTCATCGGAAGTACGTTGCTCAAAATTTTATTACAGCTCAATTTGGTGACTTAACTACTCAAATTGATCCTAATTTTAATTTGGATAAATTAGTGGGGAAAATCAAATGAATCAATTGAACGTCTTTTCGGGCCCGCACGCCTTGAATGATTTTCTTAATCCCGAAAAACATTTGCCAATTCCTTTAGTAGAACTTCCTGAAAGTTGTAACCCATTTTATGCAAAGAGAGTTCGAATTTTTGCTAAATTGTTGAACATGCTTCCATTAGCCAATGTTAAATCAGTTCCTGCGTTTGGCATGTTAAAGTCTGCTCAAAAAAAAGGGAAATTGACTAACGTTAATTCATTAGTTGAAGCTTCCTCCGGCAACACTGTTTTCTCTCTAGCGGCTATTGGCCGATCGTTCGGTGTGCCTCGGACTACCGCAATTGTTTCTCAAGAAGTGACTAAAGGGAAATTACAAATGCTCCAACTCATGGGGATTGGCATCCGTGTCGTGGATGAGTCCATCTGTCCGGATCCGAATGATCCGCAAAGTTCTATCTATCAGGCGCATAATCAAGCGAATGAAGCTGGCTGGTTTAATCCCGGTCAGTTTGACAACGGAGATAACCCCCTCTCGCATGAAGAGTGGACGGGTCCCCAGATTTTTGAGCAGACGAATGGGGAGATTACCCTTTTTTGTGCTGGTTTAGGGACAGCTGGCACGGCTGCTGGGGTTGGAAAATTTCTTAAGAAGAAGAATCCTTTGATTCAAACGATTGGAGCGGTTCGCGCGCCAAATAACCCTGTTCCGGGTACGCGAACCTTAAATCAAGTGAATGCCGTGGGTTTCGATTGGCAAAGTCACGTAGATCAACTCGTTGAGGTTGGCACCCTTGATTCATTTCGTTCTAGTTTGAAATTAATTCAGCAGGGATTATTAGTTGGGCCCAGCTCCGGGTTTAGTTTTGCTGGACTTATGCAGAAACTCTCAGAATATGAAAAATTGAATCAGCTGGATGATTTGCGTAATGAAAATGGCGAGGTTGTTGCAGTTTTCATTTGTTGTGATAGTCCCTTTCCCTATCTTAATGAGTACTTCAAACTCCTCCCGCCCGAATCGTTTTCAATGATTGAAAACGATGAATTATTACTTTATAATAAAAAAAGTGAAGGCACCTCTGAAATTATTTCTAAAAACATTCCCGAGATTTCGCCGCGTGAATTATTGGAATTAGGTTTTGGAATGACTGTTAATCAGTTGAATGAGTTAGTTCAACAAAATCTTCCAATCGCGAGTAAAAGAAATACGATTATTGTGGATATTCGTCATGAACGTGAGTTTAAAGAATTTTCTTTGCCAGCTTCGATTAATATTCCTGCTGATGAATTATTATTTCACGTGGATGATTATTCCATGAAATGGTCTTCGGCTAGAATCATTGTCGTGTGCCCATATGGTGGAAAGTCTTCGGCGATTGTTCACGAGCTACGAACCCGTGGTGTGGATGCGTGCCATCTGAAAGGTGGTTTAATTGAGTGGTCTCGGCAGCATTATCCTCGATTGAAAGATCAATCATGCACCGTTCCACGGAGTCACACCGAAAGCTTGTCGACTTTGTGATGTCTAATTTTGGCCTCAGATGGTCAAATAAACCATTCTTTGACATTACTTGGTATGAAATACTCCTACGCCGGACTCAAACTGGCGTCCCCAGCGGTTTTAGCCCCTATGTCAGGGGTTTCCACGCTGCCCTTTCGCTTGTTGTGTAAAGAATTAGGGGCCGGCCTCACGTACACGGAGTTTGCTTCCGCGATTGCCATTGCCCGCAGCGTAGAGGGTAAGCGGTTGAGCAATAATAAGGTTTTTTCACGCGTAAAAACGGTGAAAGAAGAGCATCCGGTGGGGGTACAGTTGTTTGCGCCCAATGAGAAAGATTTGTGCACGGCCATTGAGTATGTGGAGCGTGACTTTGATTTAGTGGACATTAATTTCGGTTGCCCCTCCCCCAAAATCACCGGAGGAGGGTGCGGAGCGTTTTTGTTGAAAACGCCGGAGAAAATAATTTCCTTGTTAAACGCGGCCGTGTCTATTTCCAATAAACCGATTACCTGCAAACTGAGAATGGGTTGGGACACTCCTGTGTTGCATGAATTTGTGAAAAAAATTGAAAACACGGGCATTCAAGGAATTGCGTTGCATGCCCGCACCGCGCAGCAAGGATATTCTGGCAGTGCCGATTGGGAGTATATTAAAAAAATAAAAAATTTGGTGAGTATTCCTGTCATTGGAAATGGCGATGTTTCGTCTGCGTCGGAAGTGTTGGATAAAATTGAAAATAATTATTGTGATTTAGTCATGGTGGGCAGAGGGGCGTGGAACCATCCTGCGTTGTTTGCGGAAGTTTCCGGAAAACCCGTTCCTTTGAGGAAGGAAATAATTTTGCGTTATTTAGAATTAGTCCAGAAACATCCCGTCACCGATTTTTCGGATGTAAAGGCCCAGCTTTCGGGTATGCTTTCGGGTTTGCATGGGGTTAAATCGTTGCGCGTGCAGTTGATGCAGGCAAAGGATTTAGTACACGTTGAGCGGGTAATTCATACAGCGGTGATGTGAATGATTCATACTGGGGAAGAAAAGAAAGTGAATGCGGCGTCATACAATGCCAATGTTTCGTTTTATGAGA
The DNA here is from genome assembly GCA_016867455.1 of Candidatus Iainarchaeum sp. GTDB lineage: Archaea > Iainarchaeota > Iainarchaeia > Iainarchaeales > VGJJ01 > VGJJ01. Next base: position 4,612 of record VGJJ01000017.1, read on the forward strand.
AGAAGTTTCGTCAAACATTTGAGGAGTATTCGCAACCTGACTTGGAGCGTTTTTTGTCCGAGTTGAAAGGGAGTAGAGTATTAGACGCGGGTTGCGGTCCCGGGATTTATTTGGAGTTTTTTCGAGAAAAGGGTTTGGATGCGTTGGGCATTGATTTGTCGGATGCCTTTCTCGCGCGTTGTGCCGAAAAGGGGTTGAATGTGCGAAAAATGGACATGGAGAACCCCTTGTTGTATCCGTATTCGTTTGATGGGATTTGGTGCATGTCACTCGTACACACGCCCCGTGAGCGTATTTCGGCGTTGGCGAAAACGTGGGCTAAATTGTTGAAACCCAATGGGTTGTTGTTCATTTCTGCGAAGAAAGGGAGTGGTGAAGGATACGAACCTTCAGAAACGGGTGATAATACAAAGCGTTGGTTCACGTATTTTGAAGAAGGTGAATTAGAGAAGTATTTTTCGCCGTATTTTGACGTGTTGCATTCGTATACGCGTACTTTAGGAACGCGTGAGTGGGTGGTTTATTTTTTCCGTGTGAAAAGTGGTGCGTTGAAAACTATGTTTCGTAATTTTTAGGTAGTGTTGAAATAATTTTTTGTGTAAAAAGAAAGTGAGTTGCCGTTCCCGGCAACCCAGCCCATTTTGCCCTTGCTGATTATTTTCATTCCTTTATTCTGTTGCTTTTATTAGTTCGTGCACAACCTCGCGGATGATAATGGTAGTGCTTTCTCCGCTAGGACTCGGTAGCACGTTGTCCATGACTACAACGGGTATCATTTCGCAATTGCAATGAACCCCATGTACTCGTGAAACGAATCCGCAAGCGTTGCACTTGAACGCGTTTGCGTACATTCAAGCACCTCCCTTGGATTCGTGATAGTTAAGCGCCTTTGGAGCGTAAAAGGGATGGGGTTTGACGATTGTCGTGTTTGCGTGCGTTTTTTTACAAGTCGAATCCAATAAGTAGCGTGGCTTCGTCCCCTTCGATGCGTACGCGTTTGGCTAAATACGTGTGAATTTCCAATCCGGGGGAGGATGATACCACGTGATGAGCGGGTACTTCGGGGAAAACCACTGGGGGGAAGATGATTTCTCCATTTTCTTGTTTGACAATAGTTTGCGTGGGTTCTCTCCACGTGGAATCGTGTACGGCGCAAACGCAGTAGGTTCGTTTCACGGCCTCAAGTACTCCTAAATTGTTTTCGTCTTCGTGCGTGTTCACGTATTTTTTTTCATCATTTGAGAGGACGTAGACGCGGGTAATTCCCTGCAGCAAGCGGATGCGGTGCAGGATGTGTTTGATTTCTTTGGGTTCTTCCATGGATGGATTTGGTTTGAATCACTATTTAATTCCACGTTCGTTTGTTTCGTTATTTTTGCTTATTTTCCCATTTTTTGAATGGTTTTGAGTTTGTTTTCTAATACGTTGAAACCTTTTTTCCAGGATTGTTTGTTGCGTGGATCGAATCCTATTTCGTGGAGCATTTTTTCGGGGTGTTTGCTCCCGCCATAGGAGAGGAATTTTTCATAGCGTTTAACGAAGTCGTTTCCTTCTTTTTGGTACATTTCCCAGAGTGATAATACGAGTAATTGTCCGAATGCGTACGCGTATACGTAGAATGGTGTTTCAAACAAGTGGGGGATCATCAGCCACTCATACGAGGCTTCCACGGGTATTTCCATGTGTTTTCCAAATTGTTCACGGAGGTTGCGGTAATACGCCTCGTGTAATTCGGGGATGCTTTTTCCTTCGTGAATGAGTTCGAATGCGTCCATTTCGTACATGCAGAAGTATGCTTGCCGCTGGATGGATGCGTAGGCGTCATCGAGTTGGTGGGCGAGCATTGCTCGTTGCGTGTTTATGGATGGATTGTTTTCGAGTATTTTTTGGGCGAGTAGCATTTCTCCAAACGTGGAGGCGGTTTCGGCTAATGGTAGTCCTGCGGATTGGAGGAAAATAGAATGGTGTCCTGAGAGGTGGTTGTGGGTCGCGTGTCCTAATTCATGGGCGAGCGTGTAAACATCATGCAGCTTTCCGTTCCAGTTCATGTGTACAAAGGACGTGTCTCCGGGCGTTGCTTCCGCGCAGAATGCTCCTCCGCGTTTTCCCTTTCTAAGTTGTGCGTCTAATCGTTGGGCTTTTCGTACGCGCGAGGCTTCTTCTTTGAATCGTGGGGAAAAGTTTTCATATGCGGACATGACGAGTTGGTATCCTTCATCGAATGTATATTTTTTTTCCTTGTGGGGCAATGGTGCGTAAATGTGGTAGCGTGAAAAGTCCACGTTAAGGGTGTTGGTTTTCCAGTGTAAATAATCTTCAAATAATTCCGTGTGTTCGCGGCAAACATGAAGGAATTTTTCGACTAATTCATCGTCTAAATCATTGGCTTTGTTTCTCACGGAAATGGGGGTGGGGTATTTTCTTAGTTTGACGTGTTCATTCCAGAAGTCATGGACCATGTTCACGTATATTTCTCCTAACTCCCCTGAGTGTTCGCCGAATTTTTTCCATAATAAGTTGTAGGCGTGGATGCGGTGTTTGGGATTGGTTGAGCGTATGTGGGGTCGGAGTTGTTCTTCGGATAAGTGGATGGTTTCTCTTCCTTTTTTCCATGGAAACGTGTATGAGGATGTGGCTATTTCGTATAGTTTGATGAGTGCTTCGTTTCCATTCGCGTCTTTCAAGTTGATGATTTGTTCTTCTTTTTCTGAGAGTAAGTGCTTGCGGTATTTTCTCATTTCATTTAATGCGAATGCGTGTTCATTGTTTTTGGGTAATAGTTTTTGTGCGGTTTTCTCGTCGAGGTTTTTCCACCATACTCCGAAGTAGAGGGTTTGGTTTCCCATTTCCGTAAAAAATTGGGTGAGTCTGTTTTGCAGCGCTTTGGCTTCTTCATCCTGCGCGTTTTGGGCGAATTGGAGCATGGAATACGTTCCCATTCGATGGGTTGTGCGTGCCATTTCCTCGTTTTGTTCCATTATTTCTCCCACGAGTTCTCTCGTTGGGCGTTTTTCGAGTTTTTTTCGATAGTTGACAAATGTTTGTGTTTGTTTTTGCACGTGTTCCCAGTCTTTTTTCAATTCGTTTTCGTTCGTGTAGAGTTGTTTTAGATTCCACACGGGGATTTTTTCATGGGCCATGCTATTGGGAACAAAATGGGGGTTTTAAATCAGTTTGACGTGCGTTAAAGGTCGTCATTGGACCCGCCGCTTTGTTGTCTCCAGAAAGCGTAATAGAGTCCTTTTTTGCGCAATAATTGGGCGTGCATCCCACTCTCAGCTATTGTTCCTTTTTCTAATACGATTATTTTGTCCGCGTGCATGATAGTGGAGAGTCGGTGGGCGACGAGTACGCACATGAGGTCTTTTCTCTCGTGTTTAATGTGTTGAATGGTTTCCGTGATGGCGTGTTCCGTGACGGAGTCGAGTGCGGATGTGGCCTCGTCAAAGATGATGAGTTCCGGGTTCCTCAAGAGTGCGCGTGCGATGGCGAGTCGTTGTCGTTCTCCTCCGGATATTTTGATTCCTCCTTCACCTATTTTTGTGTCTAATCCATATGTTGCGCGTTCGAGCAGGTTGAGGATGTTGGCTTGTTTCATGGCGTGAATGCATTCTTCATCTGTTGCGCGGGGATTGACAAATAATAAGTTTTCTCGAATGGTTCCGGCAAATAATTGGGTTTCTTGTGCTACCAGTCCTATTTTTCGGCGGAAGTCGTCATAGTCTATTTGGGATGAATCTTCTCCATTCCTTCTTCTTTTCCCTTGTTGTACGTGAGAATGAGGTGGTTTTTGTCACGTGCAAAGTGGTAGGCGATTTCTCTTCCTATTCCTGAACTGGCTCCCGTGATGAGTATTTTTTGTTTTTCCATACGTTTTTGAAGCGTGCTCGAGTTAATAAAAATGACCCGCGTTGAACGACTATGGGTTATTTTGTTTACTTCTTGCGTTGCCGCGATGATTCGTTGTATTGTGGTTACACGCATGATCTTGTTGAGCGTGTGAAGTTGCATCGTGTTGGGCGTGCGAGCAAATATACGCGCTCCCGTCTCCCGATTGTTTTAGTTTATTCGGAACCATTTTCGACGCAATCGCTTGCCATGAAGCGTGAAGCTGAAATTAAATCGTTTACGCGAAAAAAGAAATTGGATTTAATCAACAAGCGTTGAATGAATTACTTGCGTGAACTATTACTTTCGTGAACTATTACTTTCGTGAAATTATTTCTCTTCTTTCTTCGCGTGTTTTAATCCAAAGTGTTTGACGATGGGGTAGTCTTCTTCCGCACGGTTTTTCGTGGAATGGTCAAATGTTTTTTTTCCGAATGATTTGCCCCTAAGTGGTTTCTTTCCATACGATGCGTGTTTCACGAATGGTTTTCGGTTGCCGAAAGAGGGTCTTTTTTCCCGTGTTGAGCGTCCGTAGGGTTGTCCTTCGGCTTCTTGTTCAGCGAATGATTTTCCGTGCTCCTGTACACGTGTCCTGTTTCGCGGGGGAAAGCTTCCGGGTTTTCCTTTGTAATGGGGTCTTTCTCTCGTAAACTGTTTTTCCTTGTATTCGTTGTTGAGCGTTTGTTTTTTTCCTTTGGTGTAGGTAATGTTCTCAAACTCCGGTAACACTTCTTGCGTGATGTGGTGTGATTTGTCGCGGATGATGGAGCGGAAATACGCATAATCATTCGGCGTCAAGAGTGAGATTATTTTACCTTCTTCTCCCGCTCTGGCCGTGCGTCCGGATCGATGAATATAGTCTTCAGGTGTACGAGGGATGTCAAAGTTAATGACGTGGGAAACGTTCTTGATGTCTAATCCGCGTGCGGCCACGTCGCTTGCAACGAGCACGTGTACGTCTCCGTGGTGGAACGCGTTGAGCGTGCGTTTGCGTTGGTTTTGGGACAATCCTCCGTGAATGGATTCGGCTTTGATTCCATTATCATTCAGGCTTCGTTCGATTCGGTCCACGTTTCTTCGGGTTCCTCCGAATACGATAGCATGCGGCGGGTTTTCGTTTTTGAGAATGTGGATGAGTAATCCAAATTTTTTATCCGATTGCTTGTCTAAATCATAATACACTTGCGTGAGTTTTCCCTTGTCCACGTGGGTTTGGGCTTTGATGAGTTGCGGGTGTTTCATGTGTTGCGCGGCAATTTCTTGTATTTCATGTGAGAATGTGGCGGAGAACAAGAGGGTCTGTCGTTCACGTGGGACGTGTTGGATGATCCGTTTCATGTCTTTGATGAATCCCATGTCCAGCATTCGATCGGCTTCGTCTAATACGAGGGTGTTGACTTCATTTAATCGGAGGGTGCCGCGTTCAATATGGTCTAATACGCGTCCGGGTGTTCCCACCACGATGTCGGTTCTTCGGAGTTGTTGGATTTGTCTTCCCATGCTTGCTCCACCGTAAACGGATGTGATGCTGATGCGTTTGAATTGGGCGAATTTTCTCATTTCGTGCATGACTTGTTCGCATAATTCTCGTGTGGGCACGAGGATGAGTGCGTGAACGCGTCCGTTTGGCGTAATTTTTTCAATGATGGGTAATCCGAACGCGGCCGTTTTTCCACTGCCCGTGTGGGATTGTCCCATGACATCTTTTCCGGCAAGAATGAGCGGCATGCTCATTTCTTGGATGGGTGTCCAGTTGGTGTAGCCTAATGCGCTCACCGCGTCTTGGACGGGTTTAGAGAAATGAATACTTGCAGGTTGTGACTTTTCGGCGTGTTCTTTAGGGTGTGCGTGCGTGGCCGTGTGTTCGTGTGCCGTGTTGGAGTGGTGTGAGTGATTCATAGTGGGAGTTCCTTGCTGGAGTTACTGGTAGGTGGTTAATAATAGTCTTCTAGGCGCTGTAGCGAGACTGGAGTCCCGTGGCGATAAAGTAGCCCCGTGGCGATTCGAACGCCAGTCCCCGGGTTCAAAGCCCGATATCCTTGTCCACTAGACGACGGGGCTATCCGCGTCATACCAAAAAGCCCTGGATATCCTTTTAAGCAACCCCATTTGGTGCCAGTATTTTATTGCCGGAAGCGTGGTTCTCATGGTATGGCTAAAAAGAATGCTTCTCAGCCGCGGAGGGGTTTGCGTCTGCGGAGTGCTCCGTGGGTTCGTCAGACGCGGAGGGAGCGTATTTCTTCCATTAAGAGTCGTTGGGGTAGTAATCCGGCGAACATTCAGCGGTATATTGAGGTGATGTCGCAGCGTCCCGTTTCTTTTTCGGATAAACCGGTTAGGGATTTTTTGCAGAAAAATGCGGATTTTTTTCTTGAAATGCTGCGAAGTTATGATAAACAGCATAAACAGCGAATGTTTCCCGCAGGATGGACTCAACGCTTGTCCCAAGAAGAAGTGACTAATGCATGGCGCTTGGCCGATGCTTATTCTAAACTCCATTTACGGGAACATTTTTCTCGGCGATTGTATTCGGGTCTGCGTGATTATTTGAAGGCGCGAAATTATCCGGTGGATAATGCTGTTATTGAAAAGGTGAGTCTTCGTTTTTTGTCCGGTGCAGTCGATAATCCTGCTCAATCCATTGATTGGCGCGCCATGGAGAGAGATTATCATGCTGAGTTGAAAAATCGTCGAAGGCGAGAACAGGAAGATCGTACGACCACGAATATTATGGTTGATTACACGGTTAAAGGGAAACGTTTGACTCCGAATCAATTCCGAAATGTTAAACGATGGTGGAGGCGAAACGTGGAGAAGTATCAAAAAGAAACGGATGATGCTTTGTTGCACGGTTACATGGATGGAAAAACCGAAGAAGTTATTCGCGCGGAAGTGGATGAAATTAAGCAGCGGTATATTATCAAAGCGCAGTTGGAAACATTTCCTAAAAATCCGATTGAGCATGAAAAATTATCTCGGACCGTGGTGGCTCCTTCTTCTCCTAAGAAACCCGGCACGCGTGCGGAACGAATAGCCGGGCACACGCCTCGCTTTCCTTCGGAGCGGGCTCAAAAGCAGATGCAGCGTGCGGAAGCCGAGGCTCGTGCGATTCGTGAAAAGTTTGATCCATTATTGTATTCGCTTACTTCTCTTGAACGAGAGAATGGTTCTTCTGGCTGGATATTTAAGCGTTTTTTGGATGAAAAATTATTGCCCGAAAAACTGGTTATTCAGTTGAATGCGGCAGGTCACTTGGCGCAGAAGGCATTTACGCGCGTCATTTTGACGACTCGTTTTCGTGAAACATTTGGGGATAAATCAATTGCTTCATTGGCTCGTTTTTTTTCAAGACTGAAAGCATATGGTGTTGAAAATAATGCTGCTCATCGTCTGTTTGAATCATCCCGCGGCCGAGAAATGTATGATTTTTTAGTGCGGGAAGGGCTTCTTGATAATACGCACGATGGGGGCAAAAAGACTTATTTAGTCCGTTTGCACGATTGACGCTGTAATTAAAATGGGTTGTATTCTCTTTGACGCATGCGCCCCCGATATGTGAGTGGGATTGTCCTCTTTGTTGCAGCATTCCTACTTGGTTTTTTTTCGAGTGGATTTTTCAGTGAATCCTCGAATGGTGATTCCCTTTTGTTGAATTATTCGCAGGCTACTGTTTCGTTTTGCCCCTCCCTTGAGTGTGTTTCTCTTCCTGTTTCTGCGTTGGATAGTTCTCGTACCCGTGTGTGGGTGGCCATGTATTCATTCACGAATGAGGATTTGGCGAATGCACTCGTGCGTGCGCATAATCGCGGGGTGGATGTGCGTGTGATTGTGGAAAAACAGCAAGCGGGTTCGAAGTATTCGCAGCATGAAGAATTATCCGCGGCGGGAATTCCAGTGCGTATGGATTCCAATCCTAATTATATGCATGATAAGTTTGCGGTGATTGACTCAGACACGTTGATTAATGGTTCCATGAATTGGACGGGAAATGGGGTGAGTGAGAATAATGAGAATGTGATGATTATTTCTTCGCCGGAACTAAATGAAAAGTTTGCTCAGGAATTTGGAAAAATTTGGAGTGAAAGCGATGCGTTTTTGGTAAATTAATCTTTTCCCGTTCTTTTTTTGAGTTCTTTTTCCACGGCTTGTGCGATGAAATATCCTTGGGCTTTTCCTCGCAGTGCTTGCATGGCTAATCCCATGAATGCTTGTTGAGAGTTCATTCCTTTGGCGATGATTAAGTGTTGGTTTTTGTCCATGATTTGCCGTATCACTCGTTCAATTTCTCCTTCGTCCGCATTTTCCATTTTCATGCGTGATAAAATAGTTTCCAATTTTTCCTGTGGGAAGTCGCTCCATTCTTTTAATACGTCACCAAATTTTTCACGTAATACTTTTTTGTTTTTTTCCGCAGAGAGTAATTCTTCTAATTGTTTTTCCGTGAGTTTGTTCACAAGTGGTTTTTCTTTGTGGACGTTGGAAAGTGTATTGAGTAATAATGTGGCTGTGGTCGTGGGGTCATATCCTTTCGTGAGTAATTTTTCAAAGAATCGTGCTTTATTATCGAGTTTCATTTCTTCCGCAAGTTTTTCGGATAATCCGCGTTTAATGTAATTAGTTTTTCGTTCATTGGCCCAGCGGGGAAGGTCTTTGGATAATTCGCGCAGCATGTTTTCATTCACTCGTATATCATCTGCGTCCGTTTCCGGGTACATGCGTGCCGCTCCGGGTAATGGTCGTGAGTACTCGGAATTGCCTCCTTCTAATGCGTTGCGCGTTTCCTCTGGAACGCCTTCTAATAGCTGAGCGACGCGGTGTTTGATGACATCAATCGCGTGTTTGCATTTTCCTTCTTCTCCCATCACGATGGCGAATGAGTCTTTTTCGTGGCAATGGGTGAGTGTCCGTATTTCGGTTATATTTTCACTGGTGAATCCGTAATTGGATAGGTTTTCATCTCCGTGTAGTAGTCCTTGCAACCCGGCGCGTGCTTTGACATACGATGATATTTCGCTTCCGATTCTTCGTCCGGGCTGCACTTCTTTCCCCATGCGTCCGTGCATGTAAGGGAGTCTCACCGCATAAATAGCTTGTTTTTTTTGTAATGCTGTTTGAATCATTTTGCTGGGGTATTTTTCAACTATTTTTGTAATGTTCATTCCGGCTTGGCTATTGACCATTTCATGAGTGAGTCCTTCTTTTTTCAATACTTCTTTCATTTCGAGCAAAACATTTTGCCGCTGCATTTCCCTCCGTACATATTCGTCAATCAAATCCAGTTCTTGTACTCCTTTCAATTCGACGCGCGCCCCTCCCGGTACGGAGATGTTGATGTCTTGTCGGATGCTTCCCAATCCGCGTTTAACTTGTCCAGTTATTCGCATGACTTCTCCTATTTTGAGTGCGGTTTGTTTGGCTTGTTCCGGTGTGTGAATATCGGGCATGGTTGCCAATTCGATGAGGGGGAATCCCAATCGGTCTAATCGGTAGGTGATTTCATGGTCTTTTTTTTCCATGGGTCTTGCCGAATCTTCTTCAATCGCAATTCCTTGTACGCGAATGGGCGTTCCATCATCCAATGTCACGTGTCCGCCGAATGATACTTGTGCCGTGCGTTGAAACCCGGACGTGTTGCTTCCATCGATGACTGTTTTTCGCATCACGAGCATCGTGTCCACAATCGAAGCGTTGCAGAGCAATGATACTTCCAATGCCACGTTCAACGCGTCCTCGTCTATCGTGTGCGGGGGTTCTTCATCCGTTTCCACGAGTGATGTGTTTTCGTGGTGTCCTTGGTAAATGAATGTTTGTTTTTTGTGCATGGCCTCTAATGCGGCCGCGTCCATTTTTCCTGTTTCGCTCGCCACTGCATGGAGTTTTCGTTTGAATGTGAACTCGGGGGCATCGTCTCTCAACGTGGTGGGGGTGCGGGAGAATAGTTTTCCCGTGTCTAATTGTTGATGAATTTCTAATCCACACGTAACGGGGTGTTTTGAAAACTCGTTCATAGTGTCCAACCTATCCTTGTTGAGCGTGAAGGAAAATTTAAACTAATGGTTGTCCGAGTGATTTTTTCCCCTAGCGGTGGTGGAATATTCCATTGATGAGTCTCTTTGGATCGGGGAGCGGGAATGATTTGAATCCCAGGAGTGATTCTCCCACGATGACTCCTAACAGGATGATGACTCCCGTGAATAGGAATAGGGTGGGGATGCTGGTGATTTGGACAATGAGTCCTCCTATTAGGAAGGCGATGAATGCTCCTACTTTGATGACGGCGACTTGGCTTCCTAAGTAGGTTCCTTCTTTTTTTTCTTTTTGAGCAATTCCGGATAATAGCGAGAGTCCGCTGATTCCCAGCAAACTGGTTCCTATTCCAAAGAGCAAGGATGCGATGAGTATCCAATCGAATGTTCGGATTTGGGAGAGCATCATGAGCGACAATCCCGAGAGGGTTGATCCCAATAGGATTGTTTTTTGGCTCCCCCACGTGTCGGAGAGTTTTCCTCCCCAGAATTGGAAGAGCATGGGCATTTCTCTCACGAAAATGACTATTCCTACTTGCGCGAGTGAAAAACCTAAATCTCTGGTTAGAAATAATGGGATGAATACGAATAACACGGGCATGCTGAACTGGTGTGCTCCCTGCACGATGGATAATCCTCTCAATGGGGGAATTTTCAAATACTCTCGAATGGCCGGGATTGGGTTGTAGGTGAGTTTTTCAAACGGTGGTTTGGGGTGAATATTGTGTTTTTCAAAATAATACCACCCTCCCAACACGACCAGCAAAATAACGGAGCCATAGAATGGTGCAGTTAATCCAAATGTGGCAGCAATCATACTTCCCGCGAGTGGTCCGAAGACGTGTCCTAGTTGTCCCACGGACAAACTTTTACCTACTTGTTCACCATCATTTGTTTTCTTTTGGGTGGCGACAATATCTTCCATTTTAGCAATGGCCACAAAAATAACGCATGCATAGGCAACTGCTTCGAGTATGCGCGTCATGAATACCATCATGGGGTGCGTGTTCAGGGCATAGGATATCATCACGACTATTTCCAAAATAATTCCGCCCAAAATGAGGGGTCGTCTTCCCCATTTGTCACTCACTCCCCCCACGAGGGGTGCGACAAAAATCATGGTCATGGAGAAAGAGGAAAGAATAATCGTCATCCATGCCGGGTCGTATCCCTTCGTGGTCAAATACACGGAGAAAATGGGGTCCATCATCACCGCGGCGAAAGCAAACACCGCATACACGAGCGTGATGCGTCGGAAGGGTTCCATGCATCCAGCAAGAATACTCCGTTTTTAAGGACCGCTTCCGATCGGTCGTGCCGGTATAGGGGGATTTTTAAGAAATCCCCCAGCTGTCTTATTCTAACCACTTTAGGCAAAGTTGATGCCTCTTTATGGGGCGTTTTGATCAAACTTTTTCTAAAAGTTTGGGGGGATCGTCTAGTCTGGTAGGATTGCACCTTCGGGAGGTGCAGGCGAGAGTTCAAATCTCTCTCCCCCCGTCCAATTTCGATTGGACCAACCGAGAAACGGGTTATCGCTTGCCAGCGACAACCCCTAGTTTTTCTTTTTGACTGGACGTCTACTTTTTCTTTTTTCAAAAGAAAAAGGAGTGTGTATTGAATCTCTCCCCCCGTGCCCGCATTATCGGGCAGCGCTAACAGACTACCATCGGGGATTTTTCAAAACCCCATGTAGGCTTTTGATCAAACTTTTTGCAA
>VGJJ01000018.1 GCA_016867455.1 Candidatus Iainarchaeum sp.
GTCCCCTCAACCCCTTTTTTTTTGATAGTGTGTTTTCTCATTTCAAAAGTGGTTTGGGTTTTTTAGGGAGATGGATAACCCTGTTTTTTTCCGAACAACATTCGAACGACGCGAGAACGTATTTAAACTCTCGTCGAAGTAATGTTGGTAGGCTCATTATGGCAGATTTAGACTCGAATTACTCCGCCGAGAAAGATGGTGCTACCGCGACCGCGGCACCCGCAAATGCGTCCGCATCCACGGGAAGGAGAAACGTGACTAATTTTTACGATTACGTGTACACGCTCGAGGAACAGGTTCGCTTGCTCCAATCCCAAAACACGAGCATGGAAGAAAAAACCCTCCAATTGGATGGAGAAATTAAACGATTGAAGAATGAGTTGGAACGATTCAAGACTCCTCCCCTCATGGTTGGAACCGTTCAAGACATTTTGCCGGAAGGAAAGTGTATTGTGCGTAATTCGAATGGAATTGAATTCCTCGTAACCACGGAAATGCACACGCAACTTACCGAAAAAGAAGTGGGCAAGCGAGTATCGATGTCCCAAAAGAACTTGGCGGTGATTGGGGTTTTGCCCGATTGGAAGGACGCGCGTGCTAAAGCCATGGAGTTAGTTGAGCGTCCCACGGAAACGTTCGAACTTGTTGGGGGACTAGAGGAAGAAATTCAACAATTGCGCGAAGCCGTAATTCTACCATTAACGCATCCCGAGAAGTTTGAGCGATTGGGTATCCAATCCCCTTCCGGAGTGTTATTGCACGGTCCCCCCGGCACGGGAAAAACGTTGCTGGCCAAAGCCATTGCGAATGAGAGCAAGGCCGCATTCATTGGACTCGTTGGCAGTGAACTTGTTCACAAGTACATTGGAGAGGGGGCTAAATTAGTACGGGACGTGTTTGCGTTAGCCAAGGAAAAAGAACACGCGATTATTTTCATTGATGAAATTGATGCGATTGGCACCATGCGCACCGATGATACGTCCGGGGGCGATCGTGAAGTACAGCGCACGCTCATTCAATTACTTGCCGAGATTGATGGCTTCAAGGACCGTAAAAATATCAAATTAGTGGCCGCAACCAACCGTATTGATGTGATGGATGCCGCATTGTTGCGTCCGGGTCGATTTGATCGCATTGTGGAAGTCCCCATGCCCAGTCCCGCCGCGCGGAAGAAAATTGTGAACATCCACACGAAAGGAATGAATTTGCACAAAGATGTGAATTTGGATAAGATAATTGAACGCACCGAAGGAATGACGGGAGCGGACATCAAATCCATTTGTTTGGAAGCAGGTATGCACGCGTTGCGAGACGATGCGACGAAAGTACAGCACAAACACTTTGAGAAAGCCGTGACCAAAGTCATTGCTTCCCGCAACACGTCCGATCCTGAATTTGAAAACGCGAAAAAAATGTTTAACTGACGCGCGCCATTCCATCTGGCGGGTCGGTGTAGAGTTATGGCTGCGAGCCATAACTCGTTTTTTTTTTTAAATAACATTTAAAAAAATAGGAAAGAGTGGATGAAAACGCGTGGTTTTCATCCCCCTCACTTTCCGAACATTGATTTCGGGATAGGCTCACCATGGTCTATGTTCGGTTCGTATGTGATAATTCTACCACATTGTTGGACGTTCTATATAAACATTTAGGGGAAGTTAACCAATGTAAATTCCCCTGAGGGGTGAAAATACGGTATTTTTTTTCACCTCGAAAATGCCACCCTCGGGCTTTTATCCTTTACAATCGAGTATTCTGCGTGATGATACATGGGTACCCCGATTGGCGATTTGATTGAAACCGAGAAAATCGACTTGTCCAAACTCGCGGGAAAAACCATTGCGATTGATGCGCATAATATTCTCTATCAATTCCTCACTTCTATTCGTGGACCGGATGGTCGACCATTAATGAATGCGGAGGGCGATGTTACTTCACACATTGCGGGATTGTTATACCGCACTTCTAATTTAATCGAAGCGGGAATTAAACCCGTGTTTGTATTTGATGGTCCTCCTTCCGCACTCAAAAAAGCCACATTGGAAAAACGCAGAGAAATCCGCACATCGGCTAAAGTTGAAATGGAAAAAGCCATTGAAGAAGGGGATTTGGAAAAAGCACGCAGTATGGGTGCGCGTGCGATTAGTTTGAATAAAGAAATGATTGAGGAAGCTCACTTAGCATTGCAAAGCATGGGTTTGCCTATTGTGCAAGCCAAACAAGAAGGGGAAGCGCAAGCCGGAGAATTAGTTAAAGAAAAAAAAGCCTATGCGGTTGCCACACAAGATTATGATGCCTTGTTGTGCGGCGCTCCGATTGTTGTGCGTAACATGGGTGTCACCGGCAAGCGAAAACTTCCCTATCGAAATGCATATGTGAACGTGGAACCTGAATTATTTGAAACGGAGAAAGTGCTGCACCAACTTAAACTCACCCAGAAGCAGATGATTTGGATTGGAATGTTAGTGGGAACGGATTTTAATGAAAAAATTCCCATGATTGGCCCCAAAAAAGCATTGAAAGCAGTGGAAGGAAAGAAAAGTTTTGAAGAAGTGCTCGCCGGCTTGAAAAAAACCGTTGATTACAATCCCGAGGAAATCGAGGAAATGTTTTTGCACCCTGTCGTGTTCAAGGATGTGGAGATCAAGCAAACTAAAATGGATCGCGAGAAAGTCATTGCATTCTACTGCGACAAGCATGGTTTCGATCACGTGCGCGTTACAAATGCGTTAAACAAGATTGAAAAGAAGCCCGAGGATGAGAAGCAAACCGCGCTTAGTAAATGGGGCTAATAAATAGTCCAATCTTGTCTCTCACGCATGGAAGCTGTCCAAAAGCCCCGTATTCGCCCTCCTTCTTCGGAGCAATTTTCCCAACTCAAAGTTCTCACCAATAACCTCGCGTTGCACACCGTGTGCCAAGAAGCCCATTGTCCTAATCAGAGTGAATGCTGGAGCGGGGGCACTGCCACGTTCATGGTTTTAGGTAAAACCTGCACGCGCGGGTGTAAATTTTGTCAAATTGATGCCTCGTTGAAAGGAGATGCGGTGGATGAAAGCGAACCGCAAAAATTAGTCCAAGCCGCGAAGCAAATGAAATTGAATTACGTGGTGATTACCATGGTGAATCGTGATGATTTGCCGGACCAGGGTGCAAGTCATGTGGCCAAATGTATTTCCGCGTTAAAGGAAAATAATTTTCGCGTGGAAGCATTGGTGGGAGATTTTCGCGGAGATGAAAAATTAGTAGATGTAATTATCGATGCGAAGCCGGATGTTTTCGCGCACAACATTGAAACGGTAAAATCATTACAAAAAAAGGTGCGCGACCACCGTGCATCGTATGAGCAAACATTAACTGTTTTGCAATACGCCCGTTCACGTGGAATGAATTATACTAAATCCTCCATACAATTAGGCCATGGAGAAACCGATGAAGAAGTGTTGCAAACCATGAACGATTTGCGCAGTGCGGGAGTGAATATGCTCACGCTCGGACAGTATTTGCAGCCTTCGAATTGGCATTTGCCTGTGCAAAATTTTGCATCGCAGGAAAAGTTTGATTTTTTCAAACGTGAAGCAACTAAAATGGGTTTTGATTTCGTGGCCAGTGGGGCGTTGGTGAGAAGTTCATACAAAGCGGGAGAATTATTTGTGGAAAAGAAAATAGACGCACACATCAATTAATTTTTTCAGTAATTATTTCTTCTTTTCACTATTTTTTTCTTTTCGCGGGGGAAGTTCAAGTACGCCATTAATTTTTCGGATGCTCTCCAAGGAAGTGCGCACCACTCTCGGATCGCGGTGTCCTTTTTGTAATTGTTCAAGTGCGGGAATGGCTCGCGCGTCGCCTAATTCTCCTAATGATGCCGCTGCGGCGATTTGTAAATTGATGAAATCATCCTTCGTTAATTCGATGAGTTTCCACAATGCTTCTTCGCGTCCTTTTCCAATCGTTGAAAGATTGGTGGCAATCACTTGTCGCAGTCGGTTGGAGTACTTGGGATGCGTGTGTGCGATGAGGATGCGCAGGGCTTCCTCGGTTTGCAATGCGGCGAGTCCGCGCGCAGCTCCGGCGGGGATAGCGTCAATCCATGATTTTTCATATAATCCTTTTTGTAAAATGCTTGCTTTTTCCGCGTTGCGGGATTTTCCAATGCTCCAATATGCCTCTGCGGGGATGAGATAACTATTCGGGTGCTTGGTTTGTTTGAGCAAAAAGTCATGAATGTCGTGCGACGCATAGTCGCCCAGTACGCGTATCATGGTTTGTTTCACGCGATTATCTTTTTCGTGTTCAAATGCGTGCATGATTTTGAGGTATCCGGCTTGCACGCGCATCGTACCCAATGCCATGGCTGCTTCCGCGCGCACTCCCCAAAATGCATCCGTTTTCATGGCTTTTTCTACGCGCAATAGGTCTTCTTGCGAACCCATTTTGGCTGTTTCATTCACGGCTGAAACGCGGTGCGCCACGTGGGGGTCCTTTTCGAGTTGATAGTGCCACATTTCCCTGGGTTTGATGGTGATGGTGGCCTTGAGCACGCTCACATCGGAATCAAAAACCATGTTATTGGGTTGCGAGGATAGTTTGAATGTGAAAACATTTTCTTTTTCATTAATCATTTTTTCTTCAATAATGGGTTTTCCTGTTTTGGGGTAAATAGCGATGCGCACGGGGAAATGATATAATTCTCCTGCGTGTGTTTGCACCACGCGCATCACGGCTTCTTTTTTCTTGGAATCATAGTGACTTGTTATGCGTAATTCGGGATGTCCGGGTCGGTAAATAAATTCATCAAATACTTGCGTGAGATTTTTTCCGCTGGTTTTTCTAAATGCGGTGAGCAAGTCTTCCGTAATGGCTGTTCCGCGGGCGTGTGCATTCACATATGCTTGAATGCTTTCACGGAATGCTTCTTCTCCAATCATTTTTCGAATACTGTGCAGGATGAGGGCGCCTTTTTCATACAAATGTCTATCAAACAAATCCGATGGTTCCACGTACGTATTCGTGACAATGGGTCGGCGGTAACGATTTTTGTCTTCATCCATGTACGTGCGGTAATTCGTGAACATTTCATACTCGAACTCTTCTCTTCCGAGGGAGTGCTCCATCCACAGGCATTCAAAATACGTGGCAAAACTCTCATTCAGCCAGCCATGCGACCAGTCTCGGCACGTGATTAAGTCTCCAAACCATTGGTGAGCAAGTTCGTGCGCGGCGAGCATTTCTCCCGGGTACGAGTATTCCGTGTGTGCTACTTCGTCTTGCAAATACAAATCCGTTTGGGTGGTGCACGTGGTGTGTTCCATTCCGCCGTAAATAAAATCGGCTACTGCGACTTGGGCATATTTTTGGTGCGGGTATCGAAATCCCGTGTATTCGGAGAAGAATTTCATCATTTTGGGAGTGTTTCCAAATGAGCGTTTGATTTCATTTTCTTTTCCTTTTTCGCAATAATACAACACATCCGTGTTTCCAAATTTGTCTTTTATTTCCGCAAAGTCTCCCACCGTGAATGCGTTCAAATAACTCGGGTTGGGTTCCTTCATTTTCCAATGGTACGTGACCCATCCTTTTCCTGCGGATTTAGTGGATTGTAAGTCTCCATTTGCGATAGCTTTGTAAGGTTCTTCCACCGTGAGTTTCATGTCAATCGGACATTTTACTTCCGGCTGGTCCACGCAGGGATACCAGAATCGGGCTTCTTCCGCTTCGGAGTGGGTCCATGCTTGATAGGGTTTGTTTGGTTGATCGTGCGTGGGATGGATGAAGAATATTCCAAGCTTGGGTTGGGCAACCATGTATGCGATGGCAACGCTGGCTTTTTCTTGGATGTTCGTGGCGTCTATCCAAATTTTTTCAATTTCTTTTTCCATTCGGAAAGAAACTTTTTTTCCATTCACGTGAACAGTATGCACTTTCATCTCTGCGGCATCAAAACTAATTTCTTTTTCGTGTTGAAATAATTCAATTTGCGTGGTGCACGTTCCCTCGAGTGTTTTCTTTTTCACATCTATTCGTGCGTCTAATTGTATGTGGGTGGGGGTGAATTGCCGGTGTGGTGCGTATTGTGCTTTGGCTTTGCTGCTCAAAAATCGTGCATCCGGTTGGTCGCTGGATAAATGGCACCCCATTTCTGCGTATTCGTTTCGCATTTCATCAATCCTCGGTTTTACTACGAAATATTCTCGAATTAATAAAGGCATTTGCGCCCTGATTGGGCGTGTTTTGTTTGCGTGCGCGGAAGCGGTCATTTAAATAGGAGAATTTTCTTCGGAAACTATGTCCCTTCAAAAATTAACGGATTTTTCGACGTACAAATTATCCATTCTCGATGAGCAGGGTAAAGTCGATGAGAAACTCCTTCCCAAGTTGAGCAATACTCAATTAGTCGAGCTCTATTCGCATCTCATTAATTTGCACGTGTTTGATGAAAAAGCACTCAAGCTGCAGCGTCAAGGACGCATTGGCACATATGGTAGTTGTGCGGGCCAAGAGGCGTGTACCGTGGGCACCGCGTATGCGATGGAGAAGCAGGATTGGACATTTCCCGCGTTTCGCGAACATGGGGTATTCATGACGCGCGGCGTGCCTATGGTGAATGTTTTTCAATACTGGGGAGGCGATGAGCGCGGGTCAAAAGTGGAGAGTGACATGAATTGTTTTCCCGTCGCCATTCCGGTGGGGAGCCAGCCCTTGCATGCCGTCGGTTGTGCGTTGGCCATGCGTTATTTGAAAAAAGATGCGGTGGCGATTGGTTATTTTGGGGATGGTGCCACGAGCGAAGGAGACACGCTTGAAGCCATGAATTTTGCGGGCGTTTTTCAAGCACCGGTTGTTTTAGTTTGTCAGAATAATCAGTTTGCTATTTCGGAACCGAGAAGTTTGCAGACGCGTGCGGAAACCATTGCACAGAAAGCGATTGCGTTTGGTTTTGAAGGCATTCAAGTGGATGGGAATGACGTGTTAGCCGTGTATCAGGCTATGAAGCAGGCATTAGAAAAGGCCCGTGCGGGAAAAGGCCCCACGTTGTTGGAACTGTACACGTATCGTATGGGCGACCACACCACGGCGGATGATTCTACGCGCTATCGTAACAAGGAAGAATTGGAAACGTGGCGAAAACGCGACCCGATTGTACGTTTCAAAACGTATTTGACTGCGATTGGAGTGCTTACTCCTGCGTTGGAAGAAAAAATAATGAATGAAGCAGTATCAAAAGTGGAGCGTGCCGTGCAAGCGTACGAGACGATGCCTGCTCCCTCTCCTAGTGATATGTTTGATTATATGTATGCTCAACTCACTCCCGAGTTGGCGGAACAAAAAAAGAATTTCCTTGCTCACTTGTCTCGTGTCAACAATGCATCGTCTTCTAAATCAGGCGAAGGACCGGGTTTTCCATGAAAGCGAATATGGTTCAAGCATTAAACAATGCGCTCGCGTTGGAATTAGAGAGTAATCCCAAACTCGTGTTATTAGGAGAAGACGTGGGTGTGGATGGCGGTGTTTTCCGTGTGACGGAGGGATTGCAATCCAAGTATGGAAAAGATCGTGTGATTGATACTCCTCTCGCGGAAAGTGCTATCATTGGAACGAGCATTGGCATGGCTGCGTATGGGTTGCACCCCGTTCCGGAGATACAATTTTCGGGATTTATTTATCCGGGATTTGATCAACTTATTTCACATGCTTCGCGTATTCGTTTTCGTTCCCGCGGACGATTTAGTTGTCCTATGACCATCCGCTCACCGTATGGGGGTGGAATTAAAGCGCCGGAACATCATAGTGAGAGTACGGAAGCCTTGTACATTCATACGCCCGGGTTGAAAGTCGTTATTCCGAGCAACCCCACGGATGCTAAGGGTTTACTCACGAGTGCGTTGCGCGAACCTGATCCCGTGATGTTTTTGGAACCCTTGCGCGTGTACCGTGCGTTTCGCGAAGAAGTGCCGGATGAACAATACACTATTCCATTAGGCCGTGCGAATGTTTTTCAGAGCGGGAGTGACATTACCATTATTTCGTGGGGCGCCATGTTTCGTCAATGTGTGGATGCGGTGAAAGAAATTCAAGAGGAAGAAAAACTCTCGATTGAATTAATTGATTTGCGTTCCCTTTCTCCGATTGATTGGCCGGCCGTTCACTCAAGTGTGCAGAAAACAGGCCGTTGTGTGGTGGTGCAAGAAGCCCCGCTCACGTTGGGTTTGGCGTCTGAAATCATGGCTCGTATTTTGGAGAAGAATTTTTTGCACTTGAAAGCCCCTGTGGAACGTGTAACAGGATTTGATACGATTATGCCCTTGTTCAAACTTGAAAATTATTATCTTCCTTCCGCGGAGCGAATCAAGTCGAGTATACGTAAAGTCATGCAGTTCTGATGATTATGAAAGCATCTTCCCAAAAACTTGCATCGTATGAAATAGGCTGGTGGAAAGCACATCATCGTAAGCAATGGAAAAAAGTTTCAAATGACATGTCGCATTTGTATCATTTGCAATTGGGCATTCCATTTTTTGTGGCGAAAAAATGTGTGCAGTTCCGTTTACGAGCAGCGAAAGAACATGATTTGGCCGAAAAATTTGAAGATAAAGGAGATGTGTCGCGTGCTAATCTTCACTGGGAAAAAGCTGAAAAGTGGCTGGTAAAGCACTTTGCCGCATTGCGCCTGAAGTAGCTTTTTATTGCCGGGTTCTTTTCTCCACACATGCCCCTCGATTTTAAGTTCCCGGATGTGGGAGAAGGAACCACGGAAGGAACGCTTGTCAAATGGTTGCTTGCGGAAGGAGACAAAGTCAAGGCCGACCAACCCATTGCGGAGATAGAAACCGATAAAGCCGTGGTGGAAATTCCCTCTCCTAAAACGGGAGTCATTTTGAAACTGTATGGGAAACCCGGCGAAGTCATCAAAGTGGGGAATGTATTGGCCACGATTGGTGATGCGGGAGAATCAGCCGGCGCCAGCAAACCAACACCCACTCAAACAACGACTGTTTCACCATCAAAATCCCCTGCATCACTCGCGCAAGGAAGCACTTCATCATCTACTAATGCCATTTTAGCCACTCCCTCCACGCGTCAATTAGCGCGTTCGTTGAACGTGGACTTGTCGCGCGTGAAAGGCACGGGCCCCGGCGGACGAATCACGGATGAGGATGTGAAAAACGCTTCCGCCGTTAGCACCATCACCAAATCCAAATCACCTTCATCGTCCATTCCTCCATCCGCTCCCTCGTCGTCGTATCGCGAACCCTGGGAGAGTGCCCCATCCGCTTCCGCATCTTCATTGCCGCATGTTCATCCCGATGATACGGTGGAAACAACACAAGGAACGCACGTGGTTTCTCCCCTGGCTCACGTGGAGAGTACCAAGCAGGCGTGGAAAAGCGAAGGGAGTGAAGAGCGCATTCCCCTGCGTGGTTTGCGCAAAACGATTTCCGACCGCATGGTCAAATCCATGTTTACCGCGGTTCAAGTCACGCACATGGATGAGGTGGATGTTACGGCATTAGTCGAGTTGCGTGAGAAAGAAAAATTGAAAATGGAAAAGAAAGGAATCAAGCTCACGTTTTTGCCATTCATTGCTAAAGCCTGTGTTGCCGCCCTGCACAATCATCCGTATTTGAATGCGTCGATTGATGATTCCACGCAAGAAGTCGTGTTGAAAAAATATTTTCATGTGGGAATGGCCGTGGACACGGAAGATGGCCTCATCGTGCCGGTGATTCGTAACGTGGATCAAAAAAGTATTGTGCAATTGGCGCAAGAAATGCAAGACATTGCTCAAAAGACACGTGAACGGAGAATTTCTCCCGAGGATTTGAAAGGGAGCACGTTCACGATTACGAACATTGGCTCGCTGGGCGGAGTATACGCAACGCCGGTGATTAATTGGCCCGAAGTGGCCATTTTGGGTGTGGGAAAGATTCAGGAAAAGCCTGTGGTGCGCGCGGGAAAAATAGTGATTCGTCACATGATGACCGTTTCATTAACATTCGACCATCGCATTATTGATGGCGCGCAAGCCGTGCGTTTCACGAATGAAATTCTCCAACACTTGGAAGACCCGGGATTATTTTTGTTGGACGTGATTTAGTTTTCCGAGTTGAATGGGTATGGTTTTCTACGTTGCTTTTCTCCGCGGAGTGAATGTTTTCGGAACATGGGTCAAAATGGAAGACATTCGCAAACGATTAATGAGTGCGGGTTTGCAAGACGTGCAAACCTATATTCAATCCGGCAATATTTTTTTCACGTCTCCCGATAAAGATGAGCACGCGTTACAAGATAAAATTTCCAAAGAAATAACCAAACTCGCGGGGAAAGAAATCCACGTCGCTGTCTTTCCGCGTGTCGAATTACACGTCTTGTTGAGTGCGAATCCGTTTCAAAAAACGAATGCCAAACCGGAAGATAAGAAATCGATTATTTTTTTGATGAAAGAACCCAAGCACGCCAAGCTTCCGTTGCGTACTCCTGAAAGTGATGTGGAGATTTTTTATTATCGCAACCGCATCGCTTTAGGAATTTCACGCAAACGGAATGGAAAATTCACCTACCCCACTGCCCTCGTTGAGAGTAAGTGGTCCGTTCCCGCCACCACGCGTTTTTGGCACACGTTTGAGAATATGTTGAACGAAGTTCCTTGAGTGCATTTCATTAGTAGGAGGAGGGAATCCTCATTCTTTTTATTCAAGGGATGGTTTTCTGAGGTATGGTTGTCGGAGAAATGACGGAACACGTGGACGTGGCAGTCGTTGGGAGTGGTCCCGGTGGATACGTGGCAGCGATTCGTGCCGCTCAACTAGGAAAAAACGTTACCTTAATCGAGATGGACCCTCTCGGGTTGGGGGGAATTTGTTTACATCACGGGTGTATTCCTTCCAAAGCGCTCATTCACACGGCAAACCTATTATGGGAGTGCACGCACGCCAAAGAGCAAGGAATTACTGTTTCACTCGCAACCTTGGATATGGAAAAAACCCAAGCGTTCAAGCAGAAAGTCATTGACCAATTAACCAATGGTATCAAGAGTTTGTGCCAAAAAGCGGGAGTGGATATCGTGTATGGAAAAGCCTCCTTCGTTTCTTCTAAAGAGTTGCACATTGAACAAGAACACGATACGATGGGTTTGACCGCGGATAAAATAATTATTGCCACTGGTGCACGTGAACGAGAGCATCCGGCCATAGCAATGGATGATAATCAAATTGTTTCTTCTACGGAAATGCTTTCACTCAAAAAAGTTCCCTCATCGCTTGCTATTATTGGTTCGGGTTACATTGCCATGGAAATGGCCCACACGTTTCAAAAGTTTGGGAGTCAAGTAACCGTGATTCATCGCTCTCCCGCGATTCTCACGAATCTTGATCCAAAAATAGCGGAGATGAAAACCAAGCTCATGAAAGAATTTGGAGTCAATTTTGCACCCAACATGGAAGTGATTGCTTCTAAAAAATCCAAGGAGGGAGTAGATTTAACCCTCCAAACGAATGATGGTCAAAAATCCACGTTCCGCGTGGAAAAAGTTCTTGTTGCGGTGGGACGCGTTCCTCTTACGGATCAGTTGGGATTGGAAAACACCAAAGTTGAGCGTGATGAGAAGGGATTTATTCTCGTGGACGAAAAGTGTCAGACGAACGATAATCACATTTTAGCCATCGGGGACGTGACGGGAGAACCCCAGCTCGCGCACCGTGCCATGTATATGGGTAAAGTCGCTGGGGAAGTGGTGGCCGGGTTGAACGTTGCGTATGACGCAACGGTGTGCCCTGCCGTCATGTATTCCGACCCCGAAGTCGCGTGGGTGGGGTTGCAGGAAAAGGATGCGTTGAAAGTAGGTAGGCAGATTGTCACGGGTAAATTTCCCTTTTCAGCCAATGGACGTGCACTCGGAGCAAACCAGCCTGAGGGATATATTCAAGTGATGGCAGACCCCTTATCTCATGTCATTTTGGGGGGAGTCATTATTGGCGAACATGCCAGTGATATGATTTCTGAAATTGCTCTTGCTATCGAATGCGCACTCAAGTTGGAAGACGTGGCAGGAACCATTCATCCTCATCCCACGTTTAACGAGGCGTGGTTGGAAGCCTGTGAGGATGCGCTCGGAAAGTGTGTGCACTTGCCACAAAAAAAGAAGGGAGTATAATGGCCACTCGCAAGCCTGGAAATCATCGGATTGGATTCCACCTCGTCGAATTAGGCGCGGGTTCTGCTGAAGCATCCATTCGTCATAAGCGACGCAATCCTCGTCATCGCGTGGCGGTAGTTGATCGTGTTTACAACGATTCAAACCTCGTGCGCAGTCCCATTCCCATATTGGAAAAATATTCCCTTCACGTTTTTCCCGACACCTACCGTGGCTTTTTCAAGAAAATGATAGCCGAAGGAGTGCGCACCCCCAAAATTATTTTGGATATGCCTTGGCAGAGGTACCCGTGTCGCATGTCCCCAGTTGATTCGGCGTTGCGTCAGAAACGTTTTGAAGCCCAATTGCGAGGGGTCCTGCGTGATTTGCCGCAAGTATTAGTTCCCGGGGGACATTTGGCAATCACTTCGGAACGAGTAGACTGGATGAAAATGCTTCATATGTTTGCCAAAGAAAGAGGATTAGTCACTTCTCCCATTCGAGAAATTTCTCACGCCCGTGCATTAGTGCAATCAGAAACAACGAGGGACGTGCGTAAGTACACTGGGAAAAGAATTTATCGGCTGGTAATTAGTCTTCCGCGATAGCATTAATGCAAGTAATAAAATCAGCGCATTCCCACCCATTTTTGAGCAGAATATTTTTCTTCCGCGAGGATTTGAGCATTTTGTTTTTCTTCTTTTGTCCATTTTCCTTCCGTAATTTTTTTGTTTTCAATAAATCCTTCGTGCAGTGCGTGATAAATTTTCGTGTAATCATCCGCGCCGTGCTGTTTCAAACTCGTCACGCGTTCCTTTACCATGGTAATGGTTTTTCCTTTCATTTTTTCGTCTGGAACACGTAACAAGCTAAACATTTTGTCCACATCCACGTCGCATAATATGGTGCCGTGCATTTGCAATATTCCACTGCGTCGGGTTTGGGCATTTCCGGATATTTTTTTTCCACTCACCACGAGATCATTTATGGGAACAAATTCTGCTTTCACATTTAGTTTTCCTAATCCGGCAATAATCCATTCCGCGACTTGTTGGTAGGATTCCACGATATTGTTTGCAAACATTTTTTCGGGGGCGATAACCGAATATGTTATTTCTCCCGCATAATCGTGATATACGGCTCCTCCTCCCGTGCGCCGTCGAACGATATCTACTCCTTGTTTCGCACACTCTTTCACATCTACTTCCTGCTCCAAACTCTGAAAATATCCAATTGTCACCGCGGAGGGTTTCCACCGATAAAAACGAATGGTGGGGGAAACATTTCCTAGAATTACTTCATGCGCGCACGCCTCATCTAATGCCATGTTCATCGCGGCCGTGTTTGTTTCTAATGGAATGAGCCGCCAATTCGTTTCATTACTTGTGGCGGGTTTAGCATTCATTGTAATATCGCCTCGTGAATTAATTTTGCCACGCTCTGCGTGTCTATTCCAATGAGTTGAGCGTGTTTTTTTTCCACGGCAAGATCGAGCAGATGTTTGATTCGAACTTCTCCAGCTTCCACGGGCAAGTGATTTAATGCAAGCTCCATTTCCTCAATGGTTTCTTCTGGATGAATGAAAAAGTCCCCGCATATTTTGATGTTTTGGAGAATAGTCGTATCATAATCGAGTGAAATCCTCACTAGCTTTCCTTGGGGAATTTTGTGCGTGATTTCCGCGTGCATACCCTACTATTGTTTTGAGTAATATAAAGCAGGCCTATTTCTTTTCTTTTTTACGCGATTCCCTGCGCTCATTCATCGTTTTCAGCATGTCTTTCACGTTAGAAAATGTGGATATTTCTTCCTCGCGGAGGATGGGGACATTATTCACGTGGAGGTTTTTTCGGGAGCGTGTGACAATTATTCCGGGTTGTTTAACCACGTGCTGGGTCTTCTCGAGTTGCATGGCCTTCTTGGCCGCGTGGTGCGTATCCTCAACGTGTGAAATCAGCAATCGATGCTCATCTTCCGCCGCTGCTGTTAATGGAGCGCGTTCAAATACGCTTAGTTTTAATCCCAATTCGCGGAGTTGGTCCAGTGCATTAATGGATAATGGGTTTTGCTCCGCACGTTCAACTAATGGGTAGCAGTGTTCAAACACGTTGATTCCTCGAATAAGTTTGGCGTGCAGAATTTCCTCTAGTTTTTCAGCCACATCTAATTGGGCGGGGGAACCGTGCTCGTAGCGGTGGAGACTTTCCAGACTAATTCCTGCACGCTCGGATAATTCTTTTAGGGTGAGGTCGCGGGCCTCTCTTTCTTTACGCAGGGTATTCACATCTAATTCCACAATATTTTTTCCCTTGAATGATCGTTGAGCGGGCATTCGTTGCTGGAGCAAAAGTTCAAACCCCTTTAGTGAAAGTACGGGGAGTCCATACCTTTCGTATAGCACATTATTTTGGAGTTCGAATACTTTTGTTTTTTCTCCAATGACTAATGAGTGTGCATTGAATGAGTGGGTGAGTTTTTGCAAATCTCTCGCGTGTTCCGCGCGCAGCGAATCAATATTGGAGAGTACTTTCAATATGAGCACAATGTTTTGTTGCCGTGCAATAATATCGAAGCTGGAATTGGAGTCAAAAAAACTTTGATAAGTAAAACCATACTCCCGCAACAGTTGCAGAACCCTTTCGAGCAGCGTCGGACGAATCATATTAACAGACTAATCTGCGCGAGCAATGCGACCAGCATTCCTTTTTTGAGCAATGATTGGGATTTTTCCGCGCGATTATGAGTAATATTTTTTCCCGCGAGAATAAAAATGATGTTTGCTATCGTCACCAAAAAGGTGTAATAAATCGTGGATAATCCGAAATACACGGGTAAATACCCTGATACAATGGCCATTCCTAAAATGATGAGGATAATGAACCTTGTTTGATGCGTGTTCAGGATAAGCGGGAGCGTCAGTTTATGTCCTTTGTCGGTACGCACATCTTCCACATCCTTGATGATTTCTCTCGCCCAATTGGCCAAAAACGCTGCGAGTGAGATCATGAGCACGAGTGGAGTTATTCCAACCAAACTGGCGCCAAAAATAAAGGTGAATGCAACACTTATTGATACGATAATATTTCCCATGAATTTTATTTCGGACATTGAAGATGAGTACAAAAAAGTTAGCACAGAAAAGAATAATGCGATGAGAAACGCTTCATTATTCAAAAAAGATGCTAGGGTAATTCCTAAAATGTATAATATAAATGAAAATACCAACCCATTCGTGCGCGAAATTTTTCCACTGGCTAATGGTCGAGTGGATTTGCGTTGTTTGTCAATTGCATAATCAAAATAATCATTGATGGATTGGCTCGCTCCCGAAATGAAAAATACTGCGAGCATTCCGTACAAAATAGTTATATCAAAAGTAATTGTGTGGAGGGCGAGCAGGTATCCGATGTACGCTCCAATGGTGGACATGACTGCGTTTAAGGGCCGAATCAACTGCCAATAACCTGAAAAAATAGTTGAGAAAGAATGAGTATTTTTCACGTGGTGCGTCATGGTGCTACGCCTTCGTGACCTTCCCTTTCTTCTTCAATCGTAGACTAGTGCTTCCGCATTTTCTACAAATCGTGGGAACTTTTCCCGTGTTTCCGCGGTTGCGGGCGTTGCATTTCATGCAAATATACATGTTCTTGAACACGCGACTCATTGCTTCGGGGAATTTAGCCATAGTTTTTCACTCGTTTTACAATTCGTGTACGTGAATGTTTATAAGTTCACTCAATACCCACCACTTGAGTGCCCCCGGCGGGACAATGTCCCTGGGACTACATCTCACTACTAGGT
>VGJJ01000019.1 GCA_016867455.1 Candidatus Iainarchaeum sp.
TTGGCAAGGTTCCATCCTAACCACTAGACTACTCCCGCAACAATAGAAACTCGCAGGAGATGGTTTTTAATGACTGTCCTATGCTTGCGTTTCTTTCTTCATTTTTTCTAATTGCTTCTCTAAATTCCGTTTAATCATTGTGTTTTTTGTTGCCGCTATGAGTTCTTCCAAGTGTTCGGGGTCGGCTTCCACGGCTTGGAAATAGAGCTCTCCATTCGGCCCTTCCATGAGTACTTCGATGGTTACGGTTTTCTTTTTGGGCGATTCTGCATTATTTTCTTCGGACATTCGGTTTTCGTCTCTTTTTTTTCGCAGGTGCTTCCCAGTTTTCTCCGTGGATGAGCGGGGTATTAAATTCGTTTACCGTTCGTGCCGTGCGAGGGGTTGCCAATCTTCCAAATTCTTTTTTGTTGCTTTCGCGTTGCATCGTTAGAAATCGTTGATATGCGATTGAAAATCGGCTTGCATTCTCATGAATCTTTGCTGCGTGTTCTGCTCGTAGTTTCGTGATGGTGGCAGTCACTTCGTGCTCCAAACCACTTTTTTTGATGGTCTCAAATAATTCTTCTTCAAAATGGTCAGTTGGTTTTCCGCTATCCGCAAATCGTCCGAGTGCTTGTCGTAATCGTTTAGTTTCCTTGCTCGCTGCGGGTTCATCCAAGAATTTTTGGAGTATTCCCGTTACATTTGATGCTGGTGGTGCGGTGTTTTGTTTTGTCATTCTTCGTTTTAGAAATTGCAAAATGTTTTGCTGTTCTTTTGTTCGTGCTGGTGATGATTTATTTGAACGAATATTATTGGCTGTTTTTCCTAGTTTTTCCATGACTTCGTCAGCTAGATTAAATTGCGCGGTGGGGTTGCGTACGAGGCGTGTCAAATAGTCATGAACCGTTGCTACCATTCCTCCCGTGTTTATTCCATTTCGAGCAAGTACTGCTTGGATAAATTTTGGTTCGCGTAATGTCCCATTTTTTTTCCGGGTAATCTCGAATGTCCAGGCAATAAGTCCCACCATTGTTGTGTCTTTTCTTCCGATTGGTTGGTTCATGCTGCAGGAATGCTTTTTGAGTATAAAATGAATTCCTCATCCTTGCGTGTTTTTAGAAAAAGTATTCCCGGGCAGAGCGTCGCGCCGTCTCAATCCGGCGGTGCTTGCGGACTGCGCGTGCGGTATCTGCGATACCGCGGCAGGCCTTTACTTCTCATATCCCCGGGCAGAGTCGAACTGCCGCCCGCTCCATGTAAAGGAGCTATCCTAGCCGTTAGACCACGGGGATTTCCATATGAAAAGCCGTTAATAAGGGTTAAAAGCCCCCCTTTCAAGGTCCTTCTATGGCCTCGTTATCGTTGTCCGAAATGGTCACGTTTTCTCCCAACAAGAATATTCCCATTCATCGCTGGTTCTACTACCGTGAGGGTTACTCTAAAGCGTTTGTGGAG
This sequence comes from Candidatus Iainarchaeum sp., assembly GCA_016867455.1. Taxonomy (GTDB): domain Archaea; phylum Iainarchaeota; class Iainarchaeia; order Iainarchaeales; family VGJJ01; genus VGJJ01. Next base: position 1,441 of record VGJJ01000019.1, read on the forward strand.
TGGGCGTTGAAAACATACCAGTTGGATGGTCCCGTATTAGACCCTTTTTGCGGCGTGGGAACTACCTTGCTCACGTGCAAGGAGAATAACGTTCAAGCCTATGGGTGTGATGTTTCTCCCCTCGCACGTTTTGTAGCGCAGACTAAAACAAGAAATTACGAGTTAGAAGAGTTGCAAAAAGAATTTTCTGAAATCAAAAAAATGGAATTCACGTTTCCGCGTGAAGGGCGCGTTGAGAGTTGGGTTTCCAAGCGCTTCAATGCTCAAACATTTCGCGAACTGCTGCACATGAAAAACTTTGTGGAGCATGAAATGAAAAAATCCCCCTTACATGGCATTGCCCTGCTCGCATTAATCGACTCCACCTTGCGCGCTTCGAATGTGGAACGTATGGGTGCGAGTCTGCGTCGCTCCACAAGTAAGGGTTACAAGCCTATCAAGAAGTTTTGGCTGCAGAAAATGGATTTTATGCTGAAGGATTTGAAGAAAAGCGAAATGACGGGGCCCGAACCCGAAATTTTTGAGGATGATGCCCGTGTTTTGCGTCACTTTGCCAATGAATCCGTGTCTTCTATCATTACTTCGCCCCCCTATCTCAACAAAATCGAATATGCGTCTGCGTACAAGCTTGAACTTGCGTTGTTTTTTGAAGAGCCGAAGACCCAGTTGCGTTCGTTTGTGGGTGAAAACGTGAAGGAGCGTGAAGTCGAGAGTGATTTGCCTATTGTGGATGCTTACATGCATGATATGGATAAATGTTTGAAGCAAATGTATCGCGTGTTGACAAACGAGGGAAAAGCCGTCATCAATGTCGCGGGGGGAGCATTCCCTGATCGTATTGTGAAGAGTGATGAGATGTTGATTGAGCATGCGATTGAGTACGGTTTTGAAGTCGAGGATAATATTGTTGCACGCACCATTGATGCGTATCAACGACATTCTGGCTTCATGGGTAAAGTCAATGAGCGCGTATTCGTTTTAGTGAAAAAATAGTTTTTTTATTTTGAAAAAGGAGCGATGGCCTACTGCGGGTTTGTATTAGCAACTCCCGCTACGTAGTCCGTCGTGGCGGCCGTGCGAAATCGGCCTATTTCATCATCATGGGTCCGACTGCTTTGAGCAAGAACCATAGTCCCACGAGTGTCTCTAATTTCCACCATGCGGGGGCGCCTGCCCATAGGTTCAATCCCAATACGAGGAATAGAACGGCGAATAACCACGTCATTGTACCTTCCATGTCTTTAGCCATAGTTTTTTCTCCTCTCCTTCCACGCGTTGGTGGAAACGGATGCAGGAGTCAGTCTTTCCTAATATAAAAAAGAATGCTACACAAAAAAATCGTCAATAGTCTAACTATTCCTTATTTTTGATTTCATTTAGTATGTCGCTAATGAATTTTTCCAGTGGCATGCCGTTTTCTTGTTTTCCTTCACGTGTACGTATACTAACCGTTTTGGCTTCGGCTTCTTTTTCTCCCACAATTACCATATAGGGTACTTTTTCCAGTTGTGCATTCCGTATGCGGTAGTTGAGCGTCTGGTCTGTCGAATCTAACTCGGCGCGAATCCCATTTTTGCGCATTTCCATCCATACTTTTTCTCCGTATTCGCGGAATTTCTCAGAGAGTGGGAGTACTTTTACTTGAATGGGGGAAAGCCACGTGGGGAATTTTCCCATCGTCTGTTCTAACAAAAATGCGATGAATCGTTCATAGCTTCCGAGTATCGCGCGGTGAATGACCACTGGAATGGCGGGTTTGTCGTTTTCATCCGTGTAATTTAATCCTACTCTCTTGGGTACCATGATGTCTAATTGTACCGTGGCAATCGTTTCTTCTTTTCCTCGAATATTTTTGCTTTGAATATCTATCTTGGGTCCGTAGAATGCGGCTTCATCTTTTGTTTCGATGAAGTCTTTTCCGATGCGTTGCGCGGCCTTCCGTAGTTCATTTGCGGCGGCTTCCCATCGTTCAACATTTCCGGAGTATTTTTCGGGGTGTCCTTCAAAGTCGGGCAGTGACAATCGGAACCAATAGTTTTTCAGGCCTACTTTTTCGTAGATGCGCATGTTCATTTCTAATACTCTTACAACTTCGTCCGCAACTTGGTTCATGGTCACGTACGTGTGGGCATCATTTTGTGTGAAGCCGCGTGTGCGGATGATTCCATTCATGGTGCCACTTAACTCATAGCGATAAACGCTTCCCGCTTCCGCAATTCGATAGGGGAGTTGCTTGTAACTCTGCACCAGTTCGGAAAAAATCGCATGGTGGTGGGGACAATTCATGGGTCGCAAGTAATAGTTTTCTCCTTCAATTTCAATCGGTGCATACATGCTTTCCGCATAATACGGTATGTGTCCCGTGCGTTCGTACATTTTTCCTTTCGATATGACGGGTGTGCGTACGTAGTGGTATCCTGCCATTTCTTCTTCGCGGCGCATGTATTCTTGCAGCGTGTGAAATAATTGTTCTCCATTCGGTAACCAGAGTGGGAGTCCCATTCCCACATCTTCGTTGAATGTGAATATTTTCATTTCCTTCCCAATGCGTCGATGGTCTCGTTGTTCTCTTTCCTCGCGCAGTTTCAAATATTCATCTAATTCTTTTTGCGTGGGAAAACTGATTCCATAAATTCGCTGCAGTTGTTTGTTTTTGGCATCGCCTCGCCAATAACTTCCCGAGATGTTGAGTAATTTCACCGCGACAATTTTTCCCGTACTTGAAACGTGGGGTCCGGTGCACAAGTCGATAAATTTTCCTTCTTCATACAATGAAACCATGTCCTCATCTAATTCAGAGAGTATTTCTACTTTGTAATGGTCATTTCGTTTGTCAAAAAATTTGATGGCTTCTCCTCTTCTCATTTCAATCCTTTTCACGGGGAAGTTTTGTTTGGCTAATTCTTTCATTTTTTCTTCAATTTTGATTAAATCTTCAGGGGTAAAACTCTTGGAGCAATCCACGTCGTAATAAAATCCTTCCTCAATCGCGGGTCCGGTTCCAAACTTTACTCCGGGAAAGAGTTCTTGTATCGCATACGCCATCAAGTGTGAAGTTGAGTGCCAATACGTTTCTTTTCCTTCAATGGTTGCAAACGTGTGTACTTTGAATGAGGCGTCTTTCTCTAGTTTGGTCGATAAATCAACTAGTTTTCCATCCAGGGATGCGGATAATGCTGCTTGTGCTAATCGTGTGCCAATCTTTTCAATGGCCTGCAACACGGTGCTTCCTTTCTCGACTTGCAATGCCTTTCCATCAGGGAGAGTGAGTTTGATGAGGCTCATACGCACTATTATTTCTCCCGCATGGTTTAAATGGGAACTCTGCAAGCGTGTTGTTTTGGTTTTGGGAACGATTGATATACCTCTTTTGCTGTTATGGTTTCATGGACCCTGTCAAGCCCACCCCCGAAACGTGTGTGAAGTGCCGCGGCCGCTTGTGGTGCGGTCCCACGTGCTGGATTCTAGAAAAGCATGAGGTCAAACAGAAGAGTGTGAGTCAAATGAAGGGGGAAAAATCCTTCTCGGGAAGCTCTCCTCCGTCTATTTTTGTTTCCCATTATGGTTATCCCAAAGTAAAAATCGCCCCCATGTCTCCTACGCAAATCATGGATGCTCAGCAAGCGGATATGCTCGATAATCCCGAGCGTTGGTTTGGAAAAAGCTTAGAAGAACTAGTAAGCTATCGCACCCAACTCGTGCGCAGCAACATGCCTGTTTCCATTCACGCAGCCAAAGATCCCACTCCCGAGTTGCAAAAAATCCAAGAAATTGCTATGGCCTCGGAGAAAGTGGATGTGGAAGTGGAATTATTCAAAATTCCGCAGATGAAATTAGAGTTTTCCCACGATGCGCCCCCGATGGGTCCTACTGGAAACATGAAGGAGTTTTCGCTGCAGGAGAATCCCAAAATTCCCGACAAAGTAGAATATTTGGTGAGTGACACACATGTAAAAGCGGCCACGGCAATGGAGGAATTGTTTCACAAAGAAACTCCCGTGCATCATTTGTATAAATTGTTGTCCGCGGGAACGTTAGGTGAGAAAGACAATCGAAAATTGGTTCCCACGCGCTGGTCCATTACCGCTGTGGACGATACGGTGGGCAAAGACCTCCTGGATCAAATCAAGGATTTTCCTCAAATTAATGAGTTCCGCTTGTTTGAATCGCATTTTTTGGATAATCATTTCTATATTTTACTCACGCCGCGTGAGTGGAGTTTTGATATTATGGAAGCGTATCGCCCCGGTTCATTTTGGGCGATGGAAATGAAGGAAGTCCACATGAGTTGTGACCACGAGTTTTACGAAGGACGCAAAAACTATGCAGAAAATGTGGCGGGAGGATATTACGCCACCCGTCTCGCCGTATTGGAATACTTGCACGCGCAACGTAGACAAGCGGCGGCAATTATTTTTCGCGAAATTGGTCCCGGTTATCAGCAGCCGGTTGGAGTTTGGCAGTGCAGGGAAAATGTGCGTAATGCGATGAATGAAAGATGTGAAAATTTTGACTCAATTGATAGTGCGTTGAAAAAGTTGGAAACAAAATTAACCATTCCAATGATTAACTGGAAAAAGAACTCAAAATTATTGGATAGAATAACGCATCAGCGCAGAATTATGGATTTTTTTTAAGAAACAAATCAAAGAGGTGTCGCATCACGACACCTCGGGGACGACCCGCCAGATGTCAATGGCGATTACTTCTTCTCACTCACAACGAGTCCCATTTGCGCGAGCATGGCTTCGAGTTGAATGCGTTCATTCGCCCCTTCCACGAGTCTAAAATCGTATTCTCCTATTTTGTCAATCAAGCGAATTTTGGTTTTGCTGTCAAGTGTTTTTTCGTCCCAATCCACGACTTCTTTGTGGACTTGTTTGATGACATCTTCTCCGCTCAATCCTTGTTCTAGCATTAATGCATCTAGTTTTTCGCGTGATTCTAAAAATTTTCCTGCGATGGCGAGTTCGATCATTTCTCTCACTTCTTTGGGTTTGGCGCGGTTGGCTACGGTGAATACAACCGTTTCCGTGACTTTGCTTTCGAGTGCCGCACTTGCTTGTAGCACGTTAATGGCTTTTCTTAAATCTCCTTCGGCCACGTATTCTAATGCGTCAATGGCTTTGGGTTCGACGTGTAGTTTTTCGTGTTGGGCAATGTGTTGGATTTGTTTTTCCAAGTCTTTCTTGTTGAGTGGCTTGAATCGAAATACCACGCATCTGCTTTGGATGGGTTCGATGATTCGTGAAGAATAGTTGCAGCTCAAAATGAATCGGCATGTTTTGGAGTATTTTTCCATTGTTCTTCGGAGTGCTTGCTGCGCGTCTTGCGTCAATGCATCGCATTCGTCTAAGAAGATGATTTTGAAGTCTGCGTTAAAGGCAAGTGTTCGTGCGAATTCTTTAATCGTTGAGCGCACGACATCAATTCCTCGTTCATCGCTTGCGTTGAGTTCCAGAAAGTTTCGCGTGTATTCTTCGCCGAACATTTCTTTCGCTAATGCCACGGCAGCAGATGTTTTGCCAATTCCTGCGTGTCCGGCAAACATTAAGTGGGGGAGGTCGCGCGTTTTGACGTAGGATTCCAATCGTTTCGTAATGATTTCTTGTCCCACCACGTCGTGGAGTTTCACGGGTCGGTATTTTTCCACCCATGGCAGTTTGAGCGTGCCTGCTTCATTTGTCATACTAGTAATCGTGCACCTATTGCCTTTTTAGGGGGTTTGATGCGTTGAGCGTGTAGCAATTCCCTTTTTATGGCGAGTTGACGTGGGTAATGGTATAGTGTGTGTGCGTGATTATGATTCCTTCCAAGTATCGTCCATTGTTGTTGTTTGTTCTTTCGTATGTTTTGCTCTACTTGGTTTATGCATCGTTTGATTTTTTGCCTAAGTGGGATGCGTATGGTTATTCTTTTTTGCGCGGCCAACCCATTAGTGGTTATGCGTTTGTGGATCCATTATTTCTAGGGATTCCGATTGTTGGTTTTGCATTGATGTGGGTGGCTATTTCGTGGTATAAAAAATCATTTAATGATGAACAAATATTGTCTGTTCCTTTTGCGTTGGGTTTTGTGGTTCTTTCCTATGCTTCTTTTTACGTGACGGAAGTGGTTTATTATTGGAATAATGCTTACCTTGTGGCCCAGGCGCAAGGGCGTGCTTCTCCTGCTGTTGATTCTCTGAGTGCGGCAATGGATTTTGTTTCCCAGAATTTTTTGGATCATTTGCTTAATTCTCCTTTCTTTGTCCTTGTTTTAGCTGCGTTGCTGGGCTGGTTTTCGTATTATTTGGTTCACAAGGTTTTTTCTCATACTCCCCACTCGACTACCAACTAAGCACCACCAAATTATGTTGTGTTTGAGGGGTTGGGCTTTTAATCCTGTTTTGACCTTGTTGAACGTATATGGCACAGAGTGACCTTTCTTTAGTCGAGCAGGTTTTCCGTCAGTATAAGGAGAATCTCAAGTTGAGTTTGTCCTTTTCTATTCTTCTCGTGTTCATTTTCTTTTTCTTGCGTTTTTCCAATGTGGCGTTGTTGAATGGTACGTTGTTTTTTGATTACTCATTCGCTCCTTTAGGTATTGAAGTCGTGGCCGCGGAAGCATTAGCTGTTCTCGTGTTCATTGCCATGTATTCTATTCTCTTGACCTTGTTGCTTTTGGCCGTGCGGAATGATTTGTCTCATATTAAAGTTCATTTTTATTTGCGTGAAATGGTCCAAAAGTTTTTGTCACGGTTTTTTTTGTATTTTGTCTTGTTGAGCATCTTGTTTGTGTTAGTCGTTTCATTAGGCGTGTGGTTGAACCTTCCCTTGATGTGGATTAATTTGGCGTTGCTCCTGGTTTCATTATCTCTTATTTTTGTTCCCCAATCCTTAGTGGTGGATGAGAAACCCATTGCGGAATCCATTGTCACTAATTGGTATGTCATTCGTACGAATCCGCTGGATTTTGTTCTCGTGGTGGTGCTTTCCATGGTTGCCGTGGGCATTCTTCCATTAGTTGAGAGTGCCGTGGATTATTTTGTGTACGCGGGAAGGTATGTGACCGTGTTGCTAATGTTTGTGGTCATTGTTCCTTTCATTGAGATTTTGAAGACTATTTTGTACATGAATCGTTTTGAACTTGTACGAGGTCACGAGTATGCGCGTAAACGCCATCCCGGTTTGCGCGGGTTGACGATTGCTAAGAAAAAATAATTCACTTATTTGAATGAAATTTCAATTTTTTTTATTTTTTCTAATCAATTGGCTAATCTTTCGTATAATAATAGTCCCCGGCCTTCTTTTGTTCCGTGTCTTTGACGCTGCCGGGTTTATTGACTCGTGGTCTTTTAGTGGATTGGTCTCTTCTCACGCTGATGCCTAATTGTTTGAGTAGTCCGTTCATTCCTTCTTCCATGCCTAGTGGTCCGTGTACTTTTCCGTTGAGCGTGGGTTCTCCTTCGAATAATAATAGTCTATCGGAAACGTAGTCCATGAACATGAGGTCGTGGTCCACCACCAAAACTGTTTTTTCTTGTACATCCACGATGTTTCGAATCGTTTTAGCTACTTGTAATCGTTGTTCCACATCTAGCATGGCGGATGGTTCATCTAATAGTATGAGTGACGCATCGCTTCCTAGTGCGGCAGCAATGTGTACGCGCTGCAGTTCCCCTCCTGAGAGGGTGTCGAGTTGTTTCTCGTAAAGCGGTTGTAAGTGCAATGGTTCCACGAGCAAGTGTTTGGCTTCCCTTGATGCCGTGCTCATTCGCGTGTGTAAAAATTCTTCTACTGTCGTGTTGGGCGTAGCTTCCACGTATTGGGGTTTGTAGGCTACGGGGATTTTTTGGGGTAGTTTTCCTTGTTCCGGTGTTAAAATTCCTGCGAGTGTTTTCACGAAGGTTGTTTTTCCTATTCCGTTGGGTCCTAGTATTCCAATGCTTTGGTTCGTGTGAATGGTTCCCGCGTCCGCGTGCAATGTGAATGTGCCCTGTTTCACGTCAAATGCTGGCCACGTTAACAAGGGTATTTGTTTCTTGATGTCTCTTGCGGATTTGTCCAAAAATGTAATGGGTTTTTCTCTAAAACGATAGTTTTCGTCCTTCGCATATCCTTCGAGGTATTGATTAATTCCTTCTCTCGTGGGGTGTACACTGGAAACGACTCCAAATACGGAGGGTTGTCCGAACATCATGTGCACGTTATCCGACAAATAATCGAGCAATACTAAGTCGTGTTCCACGGCGAGAACGCTTCGTTCGTCTGTTACCAGTCCGCGGATGAATCCTGCGGCGCGCAATCGTTCTCGTATGTCTAGGTAGGATGATGGTTCATCGATGAAATAGGTTTTCGCTTCCTTGAGTGCGCATGCGGCTAATGCTACTTTTTGGAGTTCTCCTCCTGACAAGTGTTGTAATTCTCTTTCGGCTATTTTTTCTAATCCTAATTCACGCACGACAAAAGGTGTTTTTTCCGCGTTCACGTGCATGAGTAATTGTTTCACGTTTCCTTGGTATGTGCGTGCAATCTTTTCCACCATTTGTGGTTTGATGGAAACGGGGTGTTTTTTGTTGGCGATTTCAGAGAAAACGGAATACAATTCTTTTCCTCGGAATTTTTCTAATAATGCGTTATAATTTTCGGTTTTATTTTCATATTTTCCCATGTTGGGTATAATGTTTCCCGCGAGGATGCCTATGGCGGTTGTTTTTCCCGTCCCGTTGCGTCCAACGATTCCGGTTACTTTTCCTTTTTGGGGGATAGGTAGTTTGTGCAATCGGAATGCGTTCACTCCATAGGAATGAATGGGTTCCCCGAAGTCCACGTCCAAGTTGATAATGGTGATGGCTCCAAACGGGCAAATGCGGGGGCAAATTCCGCATCCCGTGCATAATTCTTCGGCGATTTGTGCTTTTACTTTAATGGTATTCTGCGTGATGCATTCGCTCCCGCTTCTATTCACGGGACACTTGCGCTGGCACAACCAGTTGCACTTGTCCGGGTAACACTTGTCGTGGTCAATGACTGCAATCCGTTTCAAACTCATAGGAGTAGCACCATTTTTTCGTGTTAAATAATTCATGCGCTCAAAAATAATACGGCCATGAGTGCGATGAACAATGATGCGAGAATAATTCCTCCCCAAAATGCGGTAGCGAGCATTCGGGTGAGTGCAAACGCGGGGTCGGTTAATCCATTATAATGCGCAAAGGCAATGAGGAACAGTCCGGCGGCTACTCCTGCGGATAACCATCCGGCCTTGCTGAGGGGTTTCATACCATGTCTACCACCCTCAGCGTTTTAAATAAAAGGTCCGGGGGCCATCTTTCTATTCATGAAAATCCTCTCCATTAAGCCCGTGGAAAACACGTTTAGTATAGAGTGTCATTCCGCGGAAGACTTTCAATTCGTTTCTACTCTTATCCAGCAGGGGGATTTTGTTTCCGGAGAAACGGACAGAAACATTAAACCGCGTGAACCCGGTCAGAAGCCTTTTCGCATCAAGATGCACATTACCATTAACGCTCAAAGCGTGGAAGTGGATGAGCACACCCCCTGTTTGCGTGTTTCCGGTTTGATTGAAGCCGGTTCCCCCATTGAATTCGTGGAGATGCATGCGCAGCATGCATTAGTATTCAATCTTTATCACTCGTTGAAAGTCCAAAAAAAGCAATTGTTTCAGCATGATATTGCTCGTTTGCGTGAGCGGGAGAAGGAGAGTCAGAAGCCCTTGTATTTAGGAATAGTATTAGACGATGAAGAGGCTCTCTTGTTGCAAGTCTCTGGTTCCGGTTTGAAAGAATTAGGAAAAGTGAATGCGTTGAAATCAGGTAAACAATTCAAGAATGAAAATAAATCAAATGCGTATTTTGAAAAGCTCGCGGAGATTATTTTTGCTTCTCCCTTGAGCGTGGTCATCCTCGCGGGTCCTGGTTTTACGCGCGAAGAGTTGGTGAAATATTTGCGTGAAAATACTCCTAAGGGGAAGGAAAAATCTTTTTTGAGCGTTGCAACGGCAGACACGGGTCAAAAGGGTATTCGGGAAGCGTTGTCCAATGCGTCTATTAGCAAGGCCCTTGGGGAATCCAAGATTTCTCAGGAAGCTGAACTCATGCACGAAGTACTCAAGCAGTTGGGAAAAGACTCCGGCCTCGTTGCCTATGGCCTTGTCCACGTTTCACGTGCGGTGAGTGCCGGTGCCGCGCATACATTGCTTATTTCTTCTTCTTTTTGGTCTGAAAATCGTGACGCGTGCAACGCCTTGTTGGAGTTAGCCGGCCGCATGGGTGTTGTTTCGCACATTTTGGATGAGAAATTCGAGCCGGGTCAACAGCTCGCGGGGCTGAGTGGTGTGGTGGCGTTGTTGCGGTACACGTTTGAGTAGGAATATAAACTTCTATTCATTTTTTTCCTGGTGCCTGAACGAGTTGTCAGAAAACCGCGTGAAAATATCCCTTACGGTGTCGCGAATACTGGTCGCCTTCCTGTCGTACGTGTGGCTAGGTATTTGTTACCGCATGAGCGAGAATGGTTGAGTGGATTGTCTGCGAGAACGCAAAAGTGGATTGAGGCTGTTCATGCGGCTGCCCGAAGGCACCATCGTGAAGAGAGGGCACGCGAGCATCACCGATGATTAAATTGAGACCTATTGTTCATTTATTCTGAATTCGCTCCATTCCACTTTTTTGTTTTTCACCAGTTCGCGGATGTTTTCCTGCGTGTGAGAAAGTTTGCTCGTATTCGTTTTGAATTCGCAGAAAATGATTTTGTCATCCAGGAAAGCAATCCCGTCAATGGGGTTTCCCAAAAAACGAAACTTTTCTTTGGGATAGGGAAACTTCTCTGAGAGGGGTATCCAGTTTTCACTCATTTTGCCATATTTCACGCTTTGGGATTGTTTAGAAAATTGCAGCGAGTTTGTATAATTGGATAATTCTTGCACGCGGCGGTAGAGAAATAGGCAAACGCCTCCCAGAATGAGGATTATTCCAATAGCAATCCATTCTATCATGCTTTTTTTCACGCAGTCATTATTTATATGCTGAAACGTCATCTCTTCCGCATGGGTTCTCCGCGCAAGAAGTCGAGCCGAGTTGTTGTAGGCAATCATGGAAATCAGCAATTTTTGTATTTGCATGATGCAGCCAAGAATAGGAGCTTGCAGTTACGTGGACCTAACCGTAAATCTACTGTGCTTAGAACTTCTATTCGTGAGCAGCCGATAGGTCCGGAAGATTTGGCTGCTGCTATCCGTTTGACTAAAAATCCGGAATACAAGTTGTATGATTACTTTGCTGGTAAAAAGAGACACTTTACTGGTTTGTCTAATCGTGTAAATGCATTAATGCGTGTTAGACGCATGAACCGGCTGCGTGCGCATGCGTATGAGGCTCCTCTCAAGCATGATATTGGTCAATTATCCCGTCGCAAAGTGCTGAAATCGTTTCAATCGATAGAAGATATGACTGCTGCTATTCCACAACTCTTTCTTATCGCATCCAAAAAAGTCAAGTTATTGCGCTCCCAAAAAGAGCATGCCGCGAAAAATAGGCATATTGAAGAGCTATTGTCTAAAATGCTTGGGAATAGGGATGCGGAGATTTATCGTATTGCCAATTCGGAAGATCAAATTTCTCGAGAATTATCTTTTTGGGAACAACGGTTGACTAATCTGAAAGAAGCTGGTAGCGATACGAAGGCATATCGAGTTTATCGAAATAATGGGAAGGATCTTCGGAAAAATTTCAATGAGTTAAATGGCAAGGTCAAGAGTATGGCAGAATCTGGTGATGTTGCTCCTGAACTGGTCACAAAATGGTTAATTGCTGGCGTCAATTTTTATGCGAATGAGGTGGATCGTTTAACCTATGAATTGAAAATTCTTAATAAATTAGGAATTCATTTTGTGGGTCGTTCGAAGAAGAAGATAACGAGCGATATTAGTTATGCTAAGAAAAAAGTTAAACAATTTCGTTCTAAGATTTAGTGAGTTTTTTCCTAACGAATGGGCCGTTTTGTCGGTATCCTAATTTTTGGTAGTACTCGCGTACGCCGATGCCTGCAATCACATTCATTTGGTTGAGTCCGTATTCCTTTCGTGCGATTTCTTCGGCTTCATTCATGAGTTTTTTTCCCCATCCTTTATGTTGGCCGGATTTTTCCATTTTTTCTCCGATGGGGATGGATTGTCCATACACGTGTAGTTCGCGGATGTACGCGGAATCCTCTAGCTCGTTGAGTGTTGGTTGATGGGGGATGCGTAAGCGTACAAATCCCACTAAAATATCCTGTTTAACGTCTTCGGCGGACAAAAATATTTCTTTTCCCTTGCTGGCATCATATTCCCTTCTCATTAATTCAATCTTCTTGGGGGTGATTCCTTCATTTACGTGTTTGAATCCCACTTCTCGGCAGCGAATGCATCGGCATACGAGTCCTTCTTTTTTCATGTGTTCGTGTACCGCTTGTCGTAGGTTGGTTTTTTTGACTCCTGCGGAAATGTTTTGTGATGGGATGTCTCGCTGTACTCGCATCACGCGCACCCACTCGGGGATGCGTGGTTTTAGTTTGGAATAAAATTCCACGGCTTCTTCCTGCGTCATTTCCTCATACTCGCCTTTCTTCCACGCGTTAAACAACGCCGTGTTTTCTACGACTGCGACGGGATAAAATTTCACCATATCGGGTCTAAAATCGGGATTCGTGAATATTTCCAGGTGTGATTGCATATCTTTTTTCAACGTTGAGCGTGGGAGCTTGGACATCATGTGGTAGCCTACTTTTAGGCAACTATCTTTCAGTCGCTGCGTGCTATCAATCGTGGTTTGAATCGTGTGCTGCCGGTTCAATGTTTTCAGTACCTCGTTGTGCGTGGATTGCACTCCCATTTCTACTCTTGTAGTGCCCCATGAGAGCATGCGTTTAATATCGTTGAGCGTTGCCACATCGGGTCGCGTTTCCATGGTGATTCCTATCACTCGGTTCTTGCTTTTTTCACACGCATGAATAGTCTTTTCCATGTTTGCGTGTTTGCGTCCGGATATTCCGTCTAAGCATCCTTGCATGAACTCATACTGGTAGGATTCGGGCATGGACAAGAAGGTGCCCCCCATGATGATTAACTCGCATTTGTCGGTGCTTTGTCCCGTAGCATTGAGTTGTTTGATGCGCGACGTGACTTGTTTGTATGCGTCAAAA
>VGJJ01000020.1 GCA_016867455.1 Candidatus Iainarchaeum sp.
TAGAAGGAAAACTATTCAACTCTGCATCATCGGAAGAAGATTTGGTAAAGAGCCCCGCGTCCTCGGGGGAATCGTTTTCAAGCACGCTTTCACGAGTGGAAGATTGAATTGGCGGACTGTCCGTTTGAGCAGGGCTCTCGACGGATTTTTTCTCGTCGGTTTCTCGAAATAAGTCAAACATGTCCATAGGCGCCCCGCCTACTCCAATGACAGCTGCTGCACCGCCGACTCGTTAAGAGTGACCAACTATAAAAATGTGGAGGTTGTTTGGAAAGAATGGGACTCAATTCATACCAGCGACGCATCGTCCAAACAATGACTGCCAATCACGAACGAAGGACATGGGAGCATGCCACGCAAAAAGCACCCTGGTTAACACGCGTACGCGGAAAAAAAGCCGTCAAAATGTGGCAGGAACGCATGCAGGAGATGAAACGCAGTATCCAATTGAAACTCAACCTATATGGAAAATACATGGTCCAAGGAGAATGGGACCGATTTAATGGAGCCCAAAAAGAGTTCTTCGCCACCCTATTCACCAAAATGAAGAGAAACTTCCTCCCGACAACGCAGGCCGAAAGGGAATGGAATGCCCGCATCCTCATGGTTGTACGTAAAATGGTGGGAAAACCCGGAAGCCAATAGCGCGTTATAAAGGGTTTCGATACCCAATCTAGCGTATGGCCAAGGAAACCATCCTGGAAGTAGACTCTGCTGAGCAGGCATTATTCAAAAAGAAGCTCAAGGAGCTCAACAGCTACAAAGGAAGGGGAACCGAGCTTATTTCCGTGTATATACCCAATGGCACGGACCGCGGTTCCGTGATGAACCAATTAGCCACGGAAATGGGACAAAGTGGAAACATCAAATCCCCCCAAACAAGGAAGAATGTTCAATCCGCACTCAAAAAAATATCCAATTATTTGAAACAAATCAACTTCGACATTCCCAACACGGGATTAGTAGTATTCGCGGGAAACGTTTCCCCCATTGAAGGACGATCGGATTTGCGATTATTTGTGGTGAAACCACTCAAACAATTACGCACCAAACTGTATTGGTGCGACTCCTCGTTTCACTTGGCGCCATTGGAAGAAATGATGGTCCCCACGGAAGTATACGTGTTCATCGTCATGGACAAGCGTGAAGCCACCGTCGCGTTGCTCGTGGGAAAACGATACGATATCATTGGACACTTTACTTCAAATGTTGCCGGAAAATTTCGTGCCGGAGGACAATCCGCGCAACGATTCGAACACTTGAGAGAAGAAGCCGCGAATGACTTTTACAAAAGTGTTTCCGGAAAAATTAATGCCTCATTAGAAGGAAAATGGGAAAAACTCAAAGGAATTGTAGTTGGGGGACCCGGACAAACCAAGAACCAATTCCTCGAAGTCGGGGGACTCGATTATCGATTACGAGACAAAATACTCGGAATCGTGGACTTATCCTACACGGACGAATCGGGCATCCGTGAAATTATTCAGCGAAGCGAAGATATTCTGCGCAACACCGAATTGATGCGCGAACGCGTGACATTAGATAAATTCATGCAACAAGTCGTGAAAGACGGACTCGCAACATATGGTCAAAGAGACGTGGAAGCGGCATTGGAAAAGGGACAAGTTTCCTTACTCATTCTCTCGGAAGGAATCACGTGGCGCGTGATTAAAGTAAAATGCACGAATTGCGAGCACGAAAAAGTATACACGATTAAGGACCCCAAACAAGAGTTTGATGACACAGCCATTTCGTGCGAAAAATGCAATTCCCCCGTGGAAGAAGTGGAAGAAACGGATTATTTGGATCACTTACTGGACACGGCCCACGCGATGGGAACAGAAACCGTGGTGGTGAGCATGGACTCCGAAGAAGGGGCACAATTCTACAACTCATTCGGCGGAATCGGCGCCATGCTGCGGTACAAATAGCCTCTAAAACAAGTCCCCCTATTGCTAATACATGAACCTCCCCTACTTCACGAAAACAACCCCCTTAGGAGGGGAACTCAAGCGCAGAATTGAGGATTTTGTCGTGGAAGAAATACTCGAAGATGGAACCGTTTGTGAAATTGAACAATTGAATCAAACCCCATTAAACAAAATAGCACTCGCAATTCCAACGAATCCTAACCCCATCAAGTTCGACCAACTCCACGTTAGAATGGAAAAATTCAACATCGAAACAACATTCGCCATTCGCACCCTTTCACGCGGAACAGGAGGTTCCGTTAAACGTATCGGATACGCAGGATTGAAAGACAAACGCGCACTCACGTGTCAACGCATCTCCCTCTGGAGACCGGATGTAGCCAAATTATCCAA
The DNA here is from genome assembly GCA_016867455.1 of Candidatus Iainarchaeum sp. Taxonomy (GTDB): domain Archaea; phylum Iainarchaeota; class Iainarchaeia; order Iainarchaeales; family VGJJ01; genus VGJJ01. The sequence continues at coordinate 2,325 of VGJJ01000020.1, forward strand.
ATTTTTTGTGAAAGGACTAGCATTGCACCACGCACAATGGTCGGACAAGCGCGTGGACTTGGGAATGTTGAGAGGAAACAAGTTCACCATCATCATACGAAACATTAATGGAAATGAAGATGAAATACGCGAAAAAATACAATCATTCACGCACAACTTGATTAATGGAGTGCCCAATTATTTCGGAGAACAACGATTCGGAGGATACCGCGAAATCACGCACGTAGTGGGAAAATTATTGTTAGAAAACAAAATAGAAGAAGCAGTCATGGAATACTTATGCAAAGAAAGCAAGGGAGAACAAGACGATTTACGAGAGGCACGCAAACATTTACGAGAAACCAGGGATTACGCCAACGCATTGAAAACATTCCCCGATAGTGCACACTTTGAAATAGCCATGCTCAATCACCTCGTAAAAAACCCGCATGATTTTGCAGGAGCATTCCAACGACTCCCCCAACAAACACGATACTTATTCACGCACGCGTACCAGAGCCACGTGTTCAATTTAATCGTAAGCGAACGCGTGAAGCGAAAACTAATGTATCCCATGGAAGGAGACGTGCTGGAAAATGGCATCCCCACAGCTATACTTCCGGGAATACGCACAACGATGGCCAAAGGAATACCGGGAGAGATTGAACAAGACGTATTAAACAAGGAAAAAATTTCCCCCCAATTTTTCGCCAACCCCAATATGGGAGAATTAGCGAGCTGGGGAGCACGAAAAACAATCCTGTTAAACGTGCACGGGTTTCAACTCATTAATATGTTTGCGGATGAATTTAATGAAGGAAAAAATGCTGCCAAAGTAACATTCTGGTTAGACAAAGGAAACTATGCCACGGTCGCATTACGCGAATTACTAAAAAATGAATAAAGGCAAACTAACTAAAAAATAAAAAAATAATTTTTAAAAAAAAGTTAGAAAATTATTCTTTCGCATTCACGCCCAACACAGTCTGGTTGGCAGCCGAAATGAGTTTCTCCGCATCACTATACATAGCGCGCAAAAACAAAAAATTTACTCCAGGAACATCATCGGCTTTCACGGGCTTAATGATTACACGATTAGACAAAAACTCTACAACAGGGCGGGACATCGTTGCGCGTGGAAAATCCAATTCCAAAATAACCGAATTCGTGGTATCCAAGAGTTTAGAACACTCCTCAAGGGTAATGGTTTCATTATCCTTCGCCGAACCATAATCGGTTTGGCAGGATAACCATTTTGCGGAAGGAGAATCATTTTCATACACGCGAATAACCGTGAGGGTAGACTTCTGATGACCCCCTAACACGATTTGGTCTTGAACCAGCATCGCCGCCGCGGCCGAATTCAGGGGACTGTTTCCAATAACCATGCGTGGAGAGAGAATGAAACTCTGCTGGGCAGCGAGAGAAGGAATCGTTTCACTAGGTTGAGCATCATTCGATGCAAACAAAATACCCTGCTGCGAGTCCGAATACGCGTACCCGGATGAAAAAACATTATTCCACACGCTCGAGGGGGTTATTCCTAAGAGGAATGCTCCCGCGGCGAGAACAAATAATACGATGAATACGAGGTAAAGTTTACCATTCCTCATACGAATACTAGGTAAAAATAGGCTTTAAAACGGGACGATTTCACCCAGGAAAAAACACCAAAAAAACATTGAAAAAAATAGGGAAAAATAGGATAGAGGAGGGGTTTCCCCCTCCTCGTGTATTCAATATATTTAGATGGCGTCCAAGGCTGAGATGAGCTCTTGGGCTGCGGCACCTGTGTCCGCAGCGGTGTATCCGGCCACAATGATGTTGCTACCGTATACTCCAGCGACTTTGTCTCCGGCTGCGTTGAGCATGTCGGCGACTTCTGTCGCGAGGGCGTTGACTGCAGGTCCTCCGACCACAATCTTGGGTCCGGCAACGGATTGCGCGTCTGTATACACTTGAGCCTTACCATTCAAGGCAGCAGGCGTAGTGTAGGTGAAGCCGCTTCCGCTTGTAACCACTGTGGATCCGTCAGAGACCGTGGCGGTGTAGGTAATGTCCTTCACCGTGACTTGTGTTCCGGTCGTGAACGTTCCCGTTTCGCCTTCTTCGATGGTCATTTCTTCGCCGTCTTCAACCGTAGTGGTCGAGGAGGCTCCGGTGACAACGAATTCGACGGAAGGTCGGTTCTCAGGAATCCAGAACTCTGCCGTTTCATTATCGGCGATGGAGATCTTGGTTCCCCAGTCGGTCCAGGCCATTTCCAAGCTGTCAGAGTCTTCGTACTCTAAGTTGAACGTGACTCCGTTCATTCCGAATCCGCCCCAGCCGTAGTTAACGTCTGATGTGGGGACCGAAATGTCCGTGTCGTCCGTGTTGGAGATCTGGTCTGACTTGTTGTCGATGTAGACGCGGGCAGAGTATGAGCTCGTACCGTTTTCATCCACACCAAAGACGGAGTTATAGATCGTGGTCGAACTATCGTCTTGTCCCAAATCGTCGATCTGAGGGAAGTAATAGTTGACATCCACTGTACCATCTTCACCTGTGTCTGTTCCTAAGAACGCAAGGTTCTTCGAATTCTGGATGGATGAACCATTCGGAATGCGCTGAACGCTTGTACTGGATGTGTGCTGAGAAGGACCGGGGTTTCCAGCCAACATGAAGTACACACCTTTGGTCACTGAAGAGGTGCTTGCCTCCGACACGAAGAAGGAGTAGGCAACGTTGTAGTTGTCTCCGGATAAGGGGAGCAACACAGGACCTGTTGAGGCGCTGACGCGTCCGTTGGTGGCGTTTGAATCATCGTAGAAGAACACGTTATCAAATTGTGTTCCTGTGACGTTGTTCGCACCGGCCAATCCTTGCAACAAATCCGAAGAAGAGACTGAAGTCGTCAATTCGGAGTCGGCAAAGCGGATGTATCCGTCAGCGGTCAATTGAACACCTGCGGCGGATGCGCGAGCAGCCGTGTAGGTAATTCCATTGATGGTCACAGGCGTTGTGGCTTGTGAGTTAACATCCACTGTTCCACCATCTGTCTTCAACGTAATGTTGGCAGCGTTCGTTGTAAGAACAACTGACACACCGTTCAAGATGGATCCGTTGGCAACGTTGAAGTCTGTCGAAGACGTGTTCATGTCGTACCACAATTCTTGTGTTCCGTCGAACGTGAACTTCTTTCCATCATTTCCGGCTGCAGCGGGGTTTCCAACTTCAGACTCGACCCACCACATGGGGACGGTGTGCGTTGAATCCTGTGCGTCGCGGAATGTGACTTCGTTGTTTCCAATTTGGATGTAAGTCAATTCTTCGTCGTTCTCTAATCCGTTGAACGAAATCGTGAAGAAGTCTTCACCCAAAGCGCCGGTTCCGTCCAAAAAGTTGAACGAATAGTCGCCGTCTTTTCCAGCATCGGTCAAGGCGTTGTTCTTGGAGTACAAGGGCATATCGTCATCAAAGACAGAGAATCCCCACGTGTCCACAATCTCACCGGATGTTGAATCGTCGCCTTCATCCTTTTCCTGGTTGGCAATCACAATGGATGTCAATCGGTTGGCTGAAGCGGTTTCATTCAACGTCACAGTGTAAGGTCCGTCCACGTTGTCGGTGTCAATCTGCTCGTCGTACGGATAATTTTCTCCGTCCAACAATCGCAAGGATGAGGTTCCGACCAACACGTCAACCGTACCTTCATTTGTTCCGGTGTTGACTGAGGCAGAGTCCAAGTAAATGGTTCCGCTCACGACTTCGTCGCCTTCGGAGTCTTCAAATTCGACATCGTTACCTGACTCAACGGTTTGCGTGTCAATAACGTTTCCGGCTTCGTCTGTCAAGTTGAACTTGGCTTGGTAAGCAGTGGCAGCAGGTCCTGTTGCAACAACGGAAACCACTGTAACAGTCAAAGTTTGTCCGGCATAATCACCTTTTCCTTGCACGTTGAATGATTCTCCGGCCACAAAGGTTTGCTTGGCCTTGTCTTCAATTAATTTGACTTCTGAAACGACGTTAGAGTCGCTCTGGAAGACCTTATGGACCAAATAGGTCTTTCCGAAGAAGGGGATGCGGATATTGTCGTCCGTACCGTCTTCAAAGTCGGTCGTTGAGTTTGCAGAAGCACTGGTAGGGATTCCGCCACCCAAACTTAAGGAGTAGTTAATGTCTCCGGCTCCAACTTCGGCAACCAAATCGCGAACATCGCTATCGGTGCTGAATCGGGCGTCTAAGCTGACTCCGATTGTTTCTTTCACATCGATTGATGTCGTGGTTCCGTTAAATTTGTAGGAAACCGTTTCGTCCTTCAAGAAGGACAAAGGATCTTGTGTAATGGCTTGAGCGTATTCGGTCTGACCTGAAACAGAGTCTATAGTCGTATTGTCGAACATCTTTCCGCCTGACACGGTAACTGTTCCACCTAAAGACAAAACAGCGGCCAAGTCTGTAACCACGGCTGTTCCGTTACCGGTTCCGCCTGTGTAAACTTTTTCCATGACTGCTTTTTCAACAACTTTGCGGGCAATGTTTCCGGCCCACACACCATCTGAAACAGCGGCGCTGGATCCAACCACAATGTTCACATTGGGGGACATTTCAGCGCTGTAAACCACTGCTTTTGCTTCGGTACTGGTAATGGCAGACACCATGGGGGCGACTGCTGCACCTAATAATGCTCCACCAGCTACGACAGCGGCGAGTTTGCGTACTTTCAAACTTTTCATTTGTGTTTCACCTCACGATTCACAAACGAGCGCGCACCAATACAACATTCAAAAGAATAGGCGGTATCGATGATTGGCTCATTGAGTCATACCCTGGTTCAAGCCCTTTAAATATGTTTCGAGTTTTGTCCGGCTCCTGACGTAAACAAGCAGGGGTTTATAACCAAAAAGAGGGAAAAACCCCGTACAATCATCGAATAGGAGTAAGGCAATCCTCGAAAAGTTTTCGGGCAAGGGTAAACCGCCGAGTTCCGGGAAATGCTGGGCAAATACGATAAAACCAAGGGTTTGCCTAGGTAAATAGACTATTTTTCACGATACGAGTAATAGTATACGGCCGATTGTTGGGTACCGTGAGGAAATCAAATGGTGGGCAAATCATCCACGGAGGGGTTTTCCTTGGTTTCGGGCTTTCCTTGGGACGCCTTAACATGCTGGGCGTTCCCCACCCCTCTAAACAATTTGGCATTGAATTCCTCTATTTGCTTGCGATTCAAAATGCCCATAATGTAATTCGCGTACGCGTGAACCATGTCCGTCATGTCCACTAACCCGTCTTGGAAGTCATTGAGCGTAAACTCTATTTTACTCGGCTTAATCACTTCAATGGACGCAGGACCGTAGAAGAACATCAAACGAACCATCCCTCTAAAATCACGCACGGAGAGGTTGACATCAATATAGGTGGAGTATTTTTCATCCACTTTCTCAATGGGAGCCACTTTCTTGGAATAAATTTTGAAAAAAGGCTCCTTGGCAAGGTTTTCCAAAATTTTTTCGGATTGACGTTTAACAAGCTCTTCTTCCACGCCTTGAACTTCAATCATTATTTCCACGCGAAACGTATTATCATCCGTGAGTTCAATCATTTTCCGATGTTTGAGTTCATTGGCCACTTCATCCTTCAACGCGTACACGGGGGGCATTCCCTGCAATGAAACCAATTTCAATTGCATCAAAAACTTTAATTCTTCTTGAGCATCACTCATCTTCAGGTTCGTGCGCTCCGCGAGTTGATCCAAGGAAAGGGGACCGTTCACTAATGCGGAAGAGAGCTTTTTCTGCTTCTCACTAAATTGCAATGCCATACACTAGGAAAGCGTGGCAATTGTTTATATTTGCAAAGGTAAACCGGGAAAAAAAAAGCAAACCGAAGACAGTTAATGCGGAAAAATACGCAAGCATATATTGACCAAAAACAGAGTAAGAACATGAACGTGATTTTTCAAACACCCGAAGCCGTAACGCAAACCATTACGAATTCAATAGCCGGAAACATTTCCTGGCTGCTCATTGGAATCGTATTCTTCATCATTGCGGCGATGATTGTTTACTTTCTGAAAAACATTATTGTGAACACGGTATTAGGACTCATGGGGTGGGGGTTGTTAACGTACATGTTTCACATCGACTTACCATTCTGGGCCTCACTTGTGGTGAGTGCCATATTTGGACTCGCGGGATTAGGAGTAATGGTCGTGCTGACGGTGCTTGGCATCATCAACTAAAATTTTGTTTGAGCGCAGCATACTTGCGCATGATTCGAAATTTTCCAAAAAATGGCAACTTATGAGTTGCGCGATGAACCATTTGCGATAATGAAAAACCAAGCGCTGCACTCTTGTAATCGATCAAAACCGGAATCAACTCGGTGGCACTCACGCGTTTTACCACAAAATTATTGGAATTCCAATCAGTAAGCGGAATACGATTACGCACTATCCAATTAGCTACTTCATCAAACCGCTTCCAGAATAGTGGATTATTGACCTTTCCATAATCAGTCAGAGTACGGGAATAGTTTCCATCAAAATCTTTTACAGTCTCCGAAACGAGAACACTTCCTCTTTTTACTCGGACATGACGTCTGACACGAACAAATGAATTAGATAGCTCATCAGGAGGATTAGAAAAGTAACGCCGATAGACATCCCACTCCGCACGATTAATGTCCGTGTTTCCATACCGAATAAATCCGTGCGCCCACGACGGAATACGATACGATACTCCTGCTAGTTTTGAGAGAGTGTGATCCTTACTTACTTTTAGTGCAAAACGCTCCCCTAAACGCACACGTCGATGTCCGCCTGAAGCATAAATATGCCCGCGTGTCGAGGCGCGCCGCTGAGAAACCATCCAGAGTGGACATGCATTCAAGAATAAAAACAATGCTCGATGCAAATTTTCTATGAATAACTAGCAGAGGAATTAGCGAACGTACGGCAAATCAAGTTTCTTGTTCCCGCTTTCTTCCGCCTGCATCGTCTCGGCAAGTTTTTGGAATGCTTTCTCAATCTCTTTGGTTTCCGCCTCAATCTTATCCATCTTCAACTTGAAACCATATTTCTTCATCAATAATTCCAACACACTTTTACTGGCGCCCGGGTCACCATACACTAATCGTGCGGAGGTTTCACCCATCAAGCACACTCCAGGAATGCCCTGCGTTTTGCCAATTCCTAACAATAATCCCGCGTGACCCCAAATCGTTCCCTCGGGTTGATCATTCTTGGCACCGGATTTTTTCCAGTCTTCCAACGTGTTCTTATCTGTTCCCGCGGCGATGACGTGGGGAGTAATCTTCATGCGTTCTTCTCCAATGTTCAATCCCGCAATCGTGCAGATCTCACTAATACCTAATTCTTTGAACGCCGCCACTAATGTGCGGGAAAAATCATACTGATCATTCGTGTTGGAAACATTCTGATCCCAATTCGGAATAACCGGTCCTGCGACAAAATAGAATGGTTTGCCCTTGTGATTCAAATAGTAAATATGATCCATGAACATTTCGACCACGCCATTTTTCGTAATCACGGCGGGAGGAAATGAATCACTCAAAATTTCGGCAATTTTTTTAGGTTTGAGTTCTTTCACCAAATAATCAACGACAATTTTTCCCACTAATCCTATTCCGGGGAGGCCAACGAAAACAATTCCCCCTTTCACAGGAGGTTTTTCCATGATGAAGACTTGCGTGGACATGCGTTCAACTCGTTCAACTCGCTTCCTGCCGAGCGAATGCAATCGTACCATTCTGCCCTATATATTTCTGTAGCTTCTCCTGAACGTTGGATAGGCCTTTCTCAGCAAGTTTAAAGTCAAACGAAACCACTTTCACCAAATATTTTCCCCCGCCCAAATAGGAATAACTAATTTTTGCATTCGAAACATTTTTCGCCGAATCCAGCAAAGCCGTTTTGACTAAATCCACCCCATTGGGAGCGGTGCAGGCAATGGTGAGCGTGCCCTTGACTTCTTTCTCGGCAGGACGAACATTCTTTTTGACCACATCCACAAGAATGGGAATCCATTCTTTTTCCACGTTTTCCGCGGCATGCTCCCCATCCATGGCAATGGCCTCAAAGGCTTGGGGGAGATTACCATACGTGGAAATAAGCGGCAATGCGACCGCATTCCAACCATCTTCTTTTGTTTTGTTCAACGACTTAGCCATTTGCTCAATGAGTTTTTTGTTGCGATCCAATTGCTTGTATTCTTCGATACGTAAGCGTTGCTGTCGCTCACTGACTTTCGTCAACGACAAATCAATCTGCAATTTTTCCTTGTCAATTTTCTGCACGAGTGCCGCGCGCATCTGACCTTCCGAAACATAATTGCGAATATTTTTGATCCAGGAACTTTCAACTTGGGAAATGTGCACGAAGCCGGTCGCGTTCTCATACTCCAACAAGGAACAAAAAACCCCATAGTCTAACACTTTGTCAATTTTCACCACGACAATTTCATTCACATTCGGCCACTTCTTCACATTCTGATTGCGCAATGCAGCCGCGGGAGAACGCGAAGCAAAACCACCCGCGCTTGTTCCAGGCAAAGACGAACGCCCATGATACGGCTTGGATGGCCACGAAAAGTGAGGGCGATTAAAGGAAGGGCGTGGGGGGACGGACATATACTAGGAAAACGGGGGCAAATAGTTCTTAAACACGCATCGCACAATGAGGAAAATCACACGTTTTCCCCTAATTTACGCGAAACAAACAATTGAGCAATTTTCTCCGGCAGCGAAACAACCTCTCCCACTTTGTAGGGGCCGTATTCTTTCAAATCCGTGCCCACAAAGGAAGGAATATCGGAAATAATTTTGACAGGAAATGAAGACGATGAAAGATTGGCGGACGAAGAAGAATGAGTCGTTGTTTGCGCAGAAGGAGGGATGGTCACGGGAATCTTTTCCACGTGAACGGGCGTTTCATCACGATCAACGAGGGAATTATTGGTCACACTGTTTTTTCCGAGCGCATGATCCAATAATGATGAAGAGGAAACACTTTGGGAAGGAGTGCCAATCGCGACAAACTCTCCATTCGCTTCCAATACCTGCTTGGTGATGGTGCGATGAGACATGAGTGCATGATACACATGCTCGGCCATTTTCTTTTCTTCCGCAGACATATGTTGAGCGTCCAATTCCTCCAAACGCGCCGCCACTAACACGGCGTTCAACAATTTTTTTTCACGAACCACAAACCACTCATCAACTAATTTTTTCAAATTACCAAAATCACGCGCACGGGTCGTGTTCAAATCCTTCAACGAGTCAAAATACTTTTTACGCTCCTCATCAATCAAACCATGCAACAAGGTGAAAAAATCATCCGGCACATCCACCAATCTCGCGGTGCTCTTCTCCAAACGGTAAATCCGCCTCATTTCCTCAAAATCAATCGCCATAACGTATTCCCACCCATCCCCTATTTAGACATACTCGGAAAATAGCACGCTCAACCGCTTACCGCAGGGTGGCCGCCCCCCAACCCACTAAATACACGCTCAACGGACAAGGAAGCGTCATTTCCGTGGGCTCATTCACGGGCTCAAGGGTGTGACCGCCAATGGTTAGCTTAGGAGCGTGATGAACCAAGAGCTTTCGCTCGTTGAGCGTGGAAAACGCCACCGCATCAACAAAGGGATCATACGTCGAGAGTGCGGAAAATGAAATCACATCCGAACGAAAACCCGTGCTCCCGTGCAGCGTGTTAGGGACACGAATGAGTTTGTAAATATCCCCCGAGGTTTGACGATCAATAGGCAAGCGCAACACGCTCACGAGATGAGAGAGCACATTATTCCAAAATGCTTCGGTTTTTTTCCCAGGCAATGCGGGCAAATAACCGGATTGAATTTCCTTATACCATTGAACACGATCTGACAAATACGAACGAATGCTACGAGGAGACGAACCCGAAATAATGACCCACTCATCTTCGGTTCCACTCTCAACTAATCGCAGCAACTCATCCAATAATCGTTTCGCATGACCACTCGTGCGCGCATATTTAGGGCAGCGATACGCTTTACCATCAAAAGAAAAACCACTCAGCGCGGGATCGAACTCAAACATGGACAAATAATCCATTAACTCCACGCGCGCGGATTTGGGAAGAGAAAAAATATTTTTTGAACGAACGTGAACATGATAGCCTTTGCTTCCGGAAAAATTAATGAACAAACTCTTCTCATCAAAACCAAAATCATTCTGCAAAACACTCAACAAGGAAAACGTTTGTTTTTTGGTTGCGGAGACACATTCCGAACAGACCCACTCATCTAACGCAGTCCCTTTTCCACAGGTCGTGCACTTTTTCACGCGGCCTTTTCCATTTGCCCCACAACTTTTACACGACCACGAATCATGCACGCGCTTGCAGGACGTGTCAATATCATCCGCATCAAATTCGTAAATCAAATCACTCCCAACAAGGCCTTTTTTTTCCATGGGCTGAATACCAGGATTCATGAACTCGGACACGGAAGCGGACACGTACAAAGGAACCGTGTTGCGCAAAAAAGCATTAAACTCATTTTCATCACGCACGCTTACATGTCGCTTGTCAATTTTTCCCTCAATACCATAACCAAATTCTCGTTGGGAGGCAGGATACGGCAACCCCAAATTATGTATAGAATAATGTTTTTGGAATAAGCTACGCAACCAGGTGATTTCATTGGAATAACTCATGACGCTCACACTTCCACGCACTCCCCAATACATACATCAAACGAGAGATATAAACAAAACCAACGCATGCTGCCAGTTGCTTTATATGGGGCTAATTCGCCGTGGAAACATGTCCGAGTATTATCAACTCCCCCCCGAGGAAGTGTTACGCGCACTCAAAACGCGCACGGAAGGGTTGACGAACGAAGAAGCCGCGTCACGACTGAACGAATATGGGCCCAACACGATTCAATTGGAAAAAAAAATAAACGTGTGGGGATTGTTAATCGGACAATTCACCGAACTATTAGTCGTCGTACTCATTGGCGCGGGAATATTATCCTACCTCGTGGGGGGCCCGCTCGACACCCTCGTCATTTTTGCCATCGTCATCATCAATGGACTATTAGGATTTTTCCAAGAATACAAAGCAGAGAAAGCCATTGATGAACTCAAAAAAATGGGAGCGCAGCGCGCCACGGTGAAACGAAATGGCAAACTACTACAAATCGATGCCAAAGACTTGGTGCCCGGAGACATAGTACAATTAGAAGAAGGAGACAAAATCCCCGCCGACATACGATTCATTGAAACCATTGAAACAGCCGTGGATGAGGCTATACTCACGGGAGAAAGCAGCGCGGTCAATAAAAAAATAGACTTACTTAATGGCACGCTCGCGGTGGCGGACCGAATCAATTACGGATACGCGAACACATCCATCGTGCGCGGAAGAGGATTAGGAGTAGTCATTTACACGGGACTCAAAACAGAATTTGGAAAAATAGCCGAAAAACTAGAAGAAGTGGAAGACGAACCCACGCCCCTCAAACAAAACTTGGAAGTGTTGGCCAAACAACTCACGCTCGGAGTAGTGTGCGTCATGATCATCCTGTTTGTGATTGGTTACTTCATCCAGGGAAGAGAATTAATTGAAATGCTACTCTTGGCAATCGCATTAGGAGTGGCCGCCATTCCCGAGGGATTGCCCGCGGTGACCACGATTACGTTAGCATTAGGGGTGCAGCAAATGGCACGAAAGAATGCACTCATCAAACATTTGCCAAGCGTAGAAACACTCGGCTCAACCACCGTCATTTGCTCCGATAAAACAGGAACATTAACCAAGAATGAGATGACCGTAGAATACGTGTACGCGGACGAACAATTATACCGCGTCACGGGAGTAGGTTATTCGTCTGCGGGAGAAATCCAATGGAACAACCAACAAGTAAACGTAGAAACGGGAAGCGCACTTGAACTCACGATACAAAACGGAGTACACAACAACAACGCGCAATTCCACGCGAATGAAAACACTATTTTAGGAGACCCGACGGAAGGGTGTATGCTCGTGCTAGGAACGAAAACACACATCCTTTCAACATTCCCGCGCGTGAATGAAATCCCATTCACGAGCGAACGAAAAAAAATGACAACAATTCACACGTTAAACACGAACACGCAACGAGCATTCATGAAGGGTGCCGTGGAAAAAGTATTAGAAAAAAGCATTTTAGTATTAGAACATGGAAAACGCGTACCACTAACGGAAGGAAAAAAACAACAACTGCTCGTACAAGCCGAAACACTTTCCAAGAATGCTTACCGCGTATTAGGAT
>VGJJ01000021.1 GCA_016867455.1 Candidatus Iainarchaeum sp.
CCGCATTTTTGCCCGACGCATTCGCCGTGTTTACAGCCATGGCACTTATCGTCATACGAATATTTTTCCCCCAATTCTTACTATGGAGAAACGTGAGTTCAACCATTGCCACAGTGGGAGTGGGATCATTATTGGGAGCCAGCATTGGCGTGTGGCCCGTGATTGTATTCCTAGTCTTGTTGGGCGTATATGATTACATCGCCGTATTCCGAACCAAACACATGGTGACCATGGCCAAAGCCGTTGCCAAAAAGAATTTGAGCTTCACCTTCGCCCTTCCAACCAGTAAACACCAATTCGAATTAGGAACAGGAGACTTAGTCATGCCCCTCGTGTTCAGTGTAGCGGTATTAGGAGATTCACTCAACGCAGGATGGACATGGCCGGTAGCGATTATTCCATCGCTTGCTATTCTCGCCGCATCATTTGCGGGATTGGCATTCACATTAGATTATGGAAGCAAAAACGTAGGAAAAGCACTCCCCGCACTACCCTTGCAAGTAGGACTCATGATCATCATGTACGGCGTGCTCCGCGTCTCCGGGTTATTCGGATAAAAAACAAGACGCTCCACGTGTAACATGTATGAATAACCCCACATTATTTGTTTTTTCTCCCGCACTCTACCCAAACACACCCCTCTCGGGAAAAAATGTTTTCACGCACGGAAACATTATTGAAACCAAAAACCGAAATGGGGAACTCGTTGTGCGCGTGAAAGACGAAAAAGGAGAATGGGAAGGATACGCGGAAGAAAAAAAGACGCCAATGCTCAACGTAGGCACCCATGTGCGCGCGTACGGAAGCATCAATGCACAACCAGATGGAAGAAACATGCTCGCATGCACGTGGATTAAAGAAATTTCAACCGAAGAAAAAGAATACTGCGAACGAAAAACACGACACGAATGGGGGGCCCTCACGCAAACAAACGCCACATTATCAACCATTCAACCCCACATCATGCCTGCCCCCAAACTCGTGAAAACAGAAACCATTGTAACGCACGCTCAACCGAAAGAAAACGAGTTCATTTCCGCAGCGGAATTCAAAGTAGAAAGAGAATACTTGTAACGCGGCAAAATCCCACTATAGCGAGGGTTAACCCACGATGCCCGCTGGGCATTTAAAAGCCTATTTTAGGAAAGGATGGGTATGGAACTCACGTATGAGCAGATGCTCGACCGCGTATACACGCAAATCCCCAAGAAATCATTGGAAAAAGAACGATTCGAATTCCCTCGCGTGGAAAGCTTTATCCAGGGACCCAAAACCTACGTAAAAAACTTCGTACAACTCATCAAAGTCATGCGACGAGAAGACCCCAAAGATTTACTCAAATTTTTGACCAAAGAAAGCGCCGCCCCCGCCAAACAAGAAGGCGAACGATTAATGATTGTAGGAAAATTTACTGAAAAACAAATCAATGATTGGTTCAACCGATTCTTAGAAGAATTCGTGTTATGCAAAGAATGCGGAAAACCCGACACGCACTACATTGAACACAATGGCGTGAGACAATTGAAATGCGAAGCCTGCGGAGCCATTTCTCCGCTGAGGAGAGGATAACGTTGGAGAAAAAAATAGCCATGCGCATACACACGAACACGAATGGCAGCGTCCTCGCAGCCGCGGACGCACAACTGATTGGAAAAACACTCACGGAAAACAAATTATCCATCCACGTGAGCAAAACATTCTACCACGAAACACTGGTAACCGAAGAAGAGTTCATGCAACACTTGAACAACGCGGTAAACGTAAACTTAATTGGAGAAAACACTATCAACGCGGCCCAAAAACAAGGAAGTGTGAGTAGTAAACACGGAAAAAAAATCGCAGGAGTGCCGCACGCACAAATCTACAGGTTATAAAACGAACGGGACTGATAAAACCATATGACAACAATCCAAGAAACAAACACGGAAGGAACGGAAACATCTTACAAACTCCGACAACCCTACCGCGACCACGGAGAAATGTTTGCCATCGTAGTAAAACTACACGGCGCCGACCAAATACTAGCCGCGTGCGAAGATGGAAAAGAAAGACATTGCCGCATACCCGGAAAATTAAAGAAAAAAGTCTGGATGAGAGAAGGCGATTTGATTATCGTACGATTATGGGACTTCCAACCCATCAAAGCAGACGTGGTGTGGAGATACTTACCCTTACAAACCGAAAAACTCAAACGCATGGGACTATTGACTAAACTCCCCATCTAATGAGCAGATTATTATTCTATGAAAAACGAGTACGAGTAAATGACCGCAGACGAATATAATCTATCCAAGCTTTTTCCCGAAGAAGACTTACGAAAAACATTCGCCAAAGTTTTTGACAAAAATGTCATCAAAACCATTCACACGCTTTCCTCGCAAGGACACTTTGACCATTTAGAATACACCATCGCCACGGGAAAAGAAGCCCACGTATTCCGAGCAGTGGATAACGCCGGACACTTTAGGGCAATCAAAATATACAAAATAGAAACATCCGATTTCAAACGAATGGAAGAATACTTGGATTTTGAACCACGATTCAAAAAAGCCAAACATGATAAACGAAATATTGTGTTTGCATGGACCCAAAAAGAATTCTCCGCACTCCAACGATTCAAAAAAAACAAAGTAAACGTTCCTACACCACTTGCCGCGAAAGAAAACGTTCTCGTGATGGAATTCATAGGAGAAAATGGAGAACCATCACCGCGACTTAAAGATGCACGGGTAGAAAACATTGATGCATTTTATGAAAATGTCTGCGTGAACATCGCACGCATGCTCAACGCCAAAATCATACACGGAGATTTGAGCGAATACAACATTCTCGTTCAAGACGATGAACCAATTATCATTGATTGCGGACAAGCCATCCCAACGATTCATCCAAACGCCAAAAAATTCTATGAAAGAGACTTGAATAATATGCTCAAAGTCTTCCACCGCATGGGACTCAAGGAATTGACGTTTGACACATTCTACGAAGACGTGAAAAAGGCCAAAGAAAGCGGAAAATGACCCTCATGGAGAGAATAACCCTCTTAAAGGTTCACACGCTCAACTAGGTATAACACCCTTGACAGGTGGATCCCCTCCCATGATTGACGAATTCGCCATCCCCAAAGACCGAGTGGCCGTGGCCATCGGACCAAACGGGGGAACGAAAAAAAACATTGAGAAAGAGACACGCACAACGATTCGCATCGACAGCAAAAATGGTGACGTGGAAATAGAAGCCGAGGACGCTGCCCAAGTATTGAAAGCCGCTAACATTGTCCGCGCCATCGGAAGAGGATTTTCCCCCGAACACGCCATGAAACTCGCGCAGGATGATTACTATTTAGAAATAATCAACCTCACCGAATTTTTAGGAAAACACCACAAAGCCATCCAATCCAAAAAAGGACGAATCATCGGAAAAGAAGGAAGCATCCGCGAAACCATCGAAAAAGACACGCAAACGTTCATCTCCGTATATGGAAAAACCGTTGGAATCATCGGAAAAGCCGATAATGTAGAGAAGGCGATTCAGGCAATCACCATGCTCGTTAAAGGAGCCGAGCACGCCACTGTATTAAATTACTTACGGCAATCACTCACAACCAGTGAAGAGTTCGAATTCAGGTGAAACACGCATGTCCCACGCTCCCCAAACCGAAAAACACGAAAAAGAAGAAAATGTCACCGCCCAAGATTTAGCCAAAGAATTCAGAGAACACTCCGTTGCCGAATTTTTCAAAAAAAACAAACAAATGTTAGGATTGAGTGGAAAAACCAAAGCACTCACCACCATCATTCACGAATATGTGACTAATTCATTAGACGCGTGCGAAAACGCCAACATTCTTCCGGATATTGAAGTACAAATCAAAGAACTCGCGGACGAACACTACGAAGTAACGAGCACAGATAATGGTCCCGGACTCACGCAACAAACCGTAGGAAAAGCATTCGGACAATTACTCGCAGGAACAAAATTTCATCGACTCATGCAAATGCGCGGACAACAAGGAATCGGTGCCGCAGGCTGTACGATGCTCTCACAAATGACCACGGGAAAAGAAGTCAAAATCATCACGGGAAACGCCAAAGAAGTATTCTCGTGCGACGTGAGCATTGACACCAAATACAACCAACCCAAAGTAAGCAATGTACAACCATTAACCAAAAAGTTCAAGGGAACAGCCGTAAAGGCACAATTCAAAGAAATGAAATACGTGAACAACGAACAAGGACCATTAGAGTACCTACGTCGAACGGCTATTGGAAACCCCCACGCCAAAATCACATTCACCGACCCGGCAGGACAAACCATTGTATTTGAACGCACAGCCAAAAAAATCCCCGAAAAACCCGAAGAAGTACAACCCCACCCCAAAGGAGTGACGGTGGATGAATTATTGAACATGGCCAAGTCCACCCCCTCACGCAAAACCAATTCATTCTTGAAAACAGAACTCGACCGAATGGGCGACACGGCATTAAAAGAAATACAAGAAAAAGTTTCATTCGACCTAAACAAGGACCCGCACCAATTATCCTGGCAAGAAATTGAAGAACTCATCAAAGCATTCAAAGGAGTCAACTTCATTGCCCCCCGAACGGACGTGTTGCGACCTATCGGAGAAGAACAAGTCGACAAATCATTGCGAAGCATTGTCGAACCCGAATTTTTATCCGTTGTAACACGCAAACCATCCGTGAGAGAAGGAGGATTCCCCTTCCAAGTAGAAACCGCCGTTGCATATGGTGGAAAAGCCGGACGAAGAGTAGGAGAAGAAATGCGCATGGAAATCATGCGGTTCGCCAACCGCGTGCCCTTACTATTCGACACGGGCGGTTGCGGAATCACGGAAGCGATTAAAACAGTGGATTGGAAACGATACGGAATCAAGGATGCAGAAACAGCCCCCGTCACCGTGTTCGTAAACCTCATCTCGGTACACATTCCTTACACTGGAGCCGGAAAACAAGCCGTTTCAAATGATGAAGACATTGTAGAAGAAATTCGACTCGCACTCATGGACGCGGGAAGACGCACGGCGCGATACATTATTGGAAAAGAACGCGAAAAACTAAAACAAGAAAAGAAGAGAATTTACATGAAGTATGCGGTGGAAGTAGCCATTGCATTGGGTGAACTCATCGAAAAAGAACCCAAACCCATTGAACACAAACTATTAGACATTGTGGCCAAACGTTTGAAAATAGACGAACAACAAGAAAAAGCACTCGAAGCCGAATCCGACGCGGATTTGGAAAAAGAACTCGCACGATTAAATAAACAAGAAAAAGAAACCAAAGCGGGAAAAGGAAAAAAGAAAGCGGCCGAAGACGATAATGGAGGGGATGAATAATGGTTGACACAAAAACAAAAGACAAAGAAGTCATCAAAAAACTCGAGACCCTTGGACAAACGCTCGTACAGCAAATCAACAAGGGAGACAACCCCACGATGGAACTCCCCGTGCGCTCACTCGGAAACATTTTCTTCGACCAAAAAACACGAACGATTAAACTCGGAGACAAAACATCCGAAAGACAATTTTTGAACATTGCTCACACGCGCAAGTTCATGCAAACCACCCTTGTGGCAAACGAAATCAAAAAAGTGATTCAACAAAACGCCACGGTGTCGATTCGTGATCTCTACTACGCACTCAAGCATACGATTGAAGGAACCCAAGAAAACACATTCGAAGACCAGGCCGAATCCGACCCATTAATCGAAGACATTGAAGCATCGCTCAACTTGTTGCGCGAAGAATTACATCTCGCCGCGTCGGCGAAAGGAATCATCGCCGGAGACATGGTGGTGCAGGATGGAAAAGACGTTATTGATTTAGCCAAAATGGGTTCCGGAGGATGGAGTGTTCCCTCGAATGTGGAAGAAGACCGCATTGAAATCAAAAAAATGAAAGCCGATTACGTGTTGTTCATCGAAAAGGATGCTGTGTGGAGACGCTTCAATGAAGATAAGTTTTGGGAGAAACAAAACTGTATCATTATTACCGGACGAGGACAAGCGGCACGCGGAGAACGACGATTCGTACAACGATTGAGCCGCGAACACAAGCTGCCCGTGTACGCACTCATGGATGCCGACCCTTGGGGAATGTACATTTACTCGGTGATTAAACAGGGAAGTATTTCACTCTCGTATTCGGAAGAAAAACTCGCAACCCCTGACACGAAATACATTGGATTAACAGTGGGAGACGTTGAAAAGTTCAAAATACCCAAAGAAGTCACCATTAAACTCAACCAATTGGACATCAAACGCTTGGATGAATTGAAATCATACGAATGGTTCAAGCGAAAGGAATGGCAGAACGAATTCAACCTGATGAAAGAAAAGAACATCAAGATGGAACTCGAAGCCTTGTCGAAGAAAGGAATTCGCTTCATCACGGAAGAATACCTGCCCAAGAAAATCAAGAACGAAGACTTCTTGCCGTAAAACGCGCAAAGAAACAGTCGTTCGAGCAAACCATATAAAGCCCAATTTTGCTTGTTGAGCGTATGGAGCCCAACCTTTCCTACGTATTCAACGCCAAGAGTGTGGCCATTATTGGCGCGTCACGCAACCCGGGAAAAATAGGATACGCGACGCTGGAAAACTTTGTGAAGGGTGGTTTTCGCGGAAAATTATACGCGGTAAACCCGAGCGCGGAATCTATTTTGAATGTGAAATGCTATCCATCTCTTTCATCCATCAAGGAAAAGGTGGAATTAGCCGTGATAACGATTCCCGGAGAATTTGTTCCGCAAGCCATTGAAGAATGCGGAAAAAAAGGAGTAAAAGCATGCGTGATTATTTCCGCGGGATTCTCGGAAGTAGGCAACGTTCAGCTGACAAAGAAATTGCAAGCCGCGATGGACAAATACCCCCACATGCCGTGCATCGGACCCAATTGCTTAGGAGTCATGGATGTGAAAACAGGAATTGACACACTATTTTTGCCGCGTTATCGTTTGATGAGGCCGAAGAAAGGAAAAATATCATTCATTTCTCAAAGTGGAGCATTGGGGAGTGCTATATTGGATTGGGCCGGAAGCAAAGAATATGGAATCGCCAAATTCGTTTCATACGGAAATGCCATGAACACGGATGAAGCGGATTTGTTGGAATTTTTTGCCGAAGACAAGGAAACGGATGTGATATGCGTATACTTAGAAGGGGTCCGCCACGGAGAAAAATTCTTCCGCATCGCCAAAAAAGTATCCGAGAAAAAACCAGTGATTGTTATCAAAGGAGGAATGAGCGAAGCCGGAAGCAAAGCCACGGCCTCCCACACAGGAAGCTTAGCCGGAAGCGCCAAAGTATTTGACGCCGTCATCAAACAAACCGGACTCATTCGCGCGGATAGCATGCGCGAAGTGTTTGATTACGCGCGCGTACTCTCGAGCGAGCCCATCCCCAAGGGAAACCGCGCCCAAATCATCACGAATGGAGGAGGGTATGGTGTACTCACCGCGGACGCGATGGAGGGATCCTCTCTCAAACTCGCGGAAATGAGCATGGAAAACCGAAAACCCATTATCAACGCATCCCCATCCTACGCGGTCATCAAGAACCCCATGGACTTGACAGGGGATGCAGACAATAATCGCTTCATGGTTGCAGTGGAAAACGCGATGAAAGATGAGAATGTGGACTCCATTATTTTGATTCTATTATTCCAAGTCCCCACACTCGATTCGGATATTATTGAAAGCATGTCCGCTCTCCTCGCCAAGAGAAAAAAACCCGTACTCGTGGTCAGCGCAGGAGGAGAATTTGCCAAAATGCACATGAAATTATTAGAAAAAGAAGGCATTCAAACGTTTGAAGAACCCATAGACGCCGCGCAAGCACTGCACGCGCTAACGTATTATCACCACGAAAACAAAAAATAAACCACTAAAAAATAATCCATTTAATCCAGTTTAGATTGAACCGGTAATTTTTCAACACCCTTAGAAGAAATGGAGTCATTATCCATAATTTCGCGCGAAACAATCTCCCCCGCGTGCAACAATTGGACCACTTTCTCAATATTTTCCTTATCTTCCAACAATTCAAACAAGCGTTTCACATCCATTCGTGAATGCATAAGCGTTTGCTGCAAATTTTTCTCCAACAAATCAATCCCCATGCGTGAAATAGAAACATTCGACTTATGCAGGGCGCGCAACTCATCCAAACGGAACGCAAACGTGCCCGTGGAAAACTTTTTGCTGGGAGAAAAATGGGCTTTGGATTCAAACTCTTTCAGCAAAGGAGATAAGTCCACATCCGCCTGCGTAAAACCCTTGGCGAGCGTGCCCGTGACCTTCAAGCGGTACAGCGGAAGCATGGTGTGCGCATGTTGAGCGTGGACCAGGTCTTTTTCAATCACTTCCCGGCACACTTTCAAAATTTTCTGAGGAGTTGCATCCTTGAATTTTAATTTGTGATAAAATAATTTCCGCTGCACGGGCAAATGATGCATGGTTAATTCACGGGTTTGCGTATCGTACACATACCAACCTTTTGGTTTTTTTCCCTCGAGATTTTTCATTTGAGTGAAAATAGTCGAACCGGGAATCAAGAGGCGCTTGCCCTCCCATTCCGTCAAACTCGTCCAATGCAAATGACCATTGAGCATCAAATCAAATCCATTGGGAAGGTTTTCCAAACCAATGGTGGCCACCATGTCATCTTTGCTCGGGAGAAACTCTTTGATGGATTGGTGCAGCACGAGAAGATTGTGCACACCCGACACGGGTTGAGGATGATACATTTTCAACGCTTCCAATGCGCGCTTCTCGGGAATACCTGACATGCCATGCACGGCGACTTTTTCTATTTCTCCATTTTCTTTTTTCTTTTCAATGAGCGCATGAGAAGCATGTAAACAAATCAAAAAATTTCCCGTTTCCAAAACTTGCAGCGCGTTTTTCAAATCTTTTGAACGATACTCGTGGGTGCCGGCAATAGCAATGAGGGGGATTCCTTGATAGAAAAATTCTTTCGAAGAATTATCCCGCTTTTGATGGATTATTTTTACTCCCGGATTTTTTCCTTTTTGGAGAATACTCAATAAGTCAAAACACTCATTCCATACTTCTTGCGTGGGAATCTTATGGTCGAACAAATCCCCTGGATGAATAATCGCATCCACGTTTTGAGAGGCAATGCCCTCCAACGCCTGTTTGAGAGCAAGATACGCGTCCCCTTCACGTGAACTACCTCGGGCAAACCCTAAATGGGTGTCGGAAACAATGGCGAGGCGCATGAAAACATATTACAGCGCGGAGTCATTTAAGGGTTGGGGAGAAAAAACCAAAAAATACTAATACCCGCTGCCATGGGCACGCTTGAGATACCTATTTTCCACCAACCAGGATGGAAGGTCTTTCACGGTGGAAATCATGTGGCCTTGTTCAAGTCCCTCACGTGAAAATTTTTGCGCGGAATGAAAACCACTCAACACGGCACAAAAATCAATCCCCGCTCCGCGAGCAGCAAAATAATCCACGGTCAAATCTCCCACATATAATATTTCGTGGCGCTTAATGTAATGCTTGCGTAACTGAAATAACACTTCATCAAAAACTCTTGAGTCGGGCTTCTGGTACACGGTGGATTGTTCCCCAAAAATAAATGAAAAAATATTGGGATTCAGCGCCGAATGGTTGATTCGTTCTAAGAGTTGGTCCGTGGGCTTGTTGGACAAAATACCCAACTCAATATGATGCTCATGCAAAAAATTGAGCGTGTCTAAAGTCCCCGGAATAATAGGATAACGCGAACCCACGAGAACTTTCGTATATACGCGAATGAATTCATTCACATCCACATGAGGAAAAAGTGCCCAAATCATGGAATGCCAGGGCTTCCCCCAATACTTCAAAAACACGTTAAACGTGGGCTTAGGCAAACCCATTTTGGCCGCGGCCTTGCAATGATTGCGATACGAAATATCCCCACTTTTAACAAGCGTATCATCAAAATCGAACACAACGGCTTTGAGCATACGCTCACCAGAACGCCTGCCATTAAAACCCTTCGGGGAGTGAGAATAGTAGATTAGGCCTACTGCCGATTTGACGAAGGAAAATCGGCAATGTAGTCCGTCGTCCTCAAGGGGCGAAACCCTTGCGGGGGTGGCAGAGAGGTTATGCGCCGGCCTGCAGAGCCGGATAGCCGAGTTCGATTCTCGGTCCCCGCTTTTTCTATTCCTTTATTCCAAGGGATTCCAACTGCCGGCTGAAGCGCGTGGAGAACTTTTTCGCGGAGCGGGATTTTTCAACAATTTTATCAAACACGGCTTCACGGTGAGCATCGGATTCTCTACGGTCGCGCTTGATTTCCTGCACCATTTCTTCCATGGAAACGGGATTTTTCTTGTCCGCCAGAAAACCATACATTGATTTCCTTTTTTTAGTATTCATATCTGGAAATATAAATTGGAGAATTTAATTCAACCCCTGCAAATTGCCAAAATGGAAGTTTTACGCAAGCCAGCAACAGCACAATTACTACTCACGCGAACAACAATTTGAGCAAACCCATTGTTGAAATATTTTGTTGAGTATTTTTTTCGTGGAACGATTGGGTTAACTGTTCTCGCAGCGCGGGCTTTTGAGACGCTTTATCAAACGCAAAATCCAATGTTTGCGGGAGCAAGGAAACGGTTTGCATGGTTTTGAGGTGAGTGGAATCGCTTTCCAAATACAATGAAATATTTTTCTCGTATTCACTCAACATTTCGCGCGAAAAATCATTCTTCTCCAACGCACGCATAATGGTTTCCGCAGCGAGCTTTCCCGAAATGAACGCATGAGTTATTCCATCATTGGAAAAAAAATCCCCCAACCCAGCAGCGTGGCCAATGAGCAATGCTCCAGGGAATGCACGAACACGTGAACAGGTGGAGAGTGCTTGCGTCCACGTTTCAGTATTTCCAATAGGTTTAGCATCCTTGAAACGAGCAGCGAATGGTTGGCGCGCGAGCATTTTCTCCCATTCCGCGGAAATGTTTCCATTATTTTTTTGCAGCTCCGACAAACGAATACTCAAACCCATGTTACACGTATTATTTTCAAGGGGAGTAATCCACGCATGGGCGCGCAACCCGTTGTGAATGAAATGCACCTCGGCTTCATCTGTCAAATGAGAAACATTTTCATAATACCCCCGCACGCACGAAAGCACGTGTTCCGCGGGAGGGGAAGCGATGTTCAAAAAGTTGGCCACATCCGAAGAAGGACCATCTGCCCCCACCACGATATGGGAACGAATTTCTTTGGTTTCTTTCGTGGAGAGATCAGCGACACGCACTCCCACGACACGGTCGCCTTCTTTCAACAAACCCACGACTTGCGTACGTTCCCGGAACTCACACGCTTTGGAAGCATGTTCAAAGAGCACGTTATCCAAGACTTTGCTCGAGACCCCCCAGCCATGGGTTTCCCCACGCTCCACTTTTGGGAGGCGCTGGGAGAAAGACTTTCCGCGAGGGGAGGTGAACTTAACCCCCCTCAATTTGGCATGAGGCTTGGATTCGAGCTTGGAAGCAAGACCTAATTCCCCCAACCAAAAGCGGGTTTGGCCCGCGAGACATAGGTCGCGGGAAGGTTTATCTCGGGGAAAAGAAGCCTTATCTAATAACAACACCCGTGCCCCTTTTTCCGCACTCAAACGGGCACAAACACTCCCCGAAGGGCCTCCCCCCACTACAATAACGTCATATTCACTCATCACGCATAGACGGATACCTCCGTTATAAGGCCTCTGGTGGGCCACGTTCAACGCCGCAGGGCGTCGATTTTTAAATGATTCTCAGGGGTTTTTCAGTATCCAAAACCATTCATGAGTTGACATTATGGGTATCCGACCAGCACACTGTTATCGAGGCGTGGACAAGCCAGCCTATACGCGAATCGCGGTCACGGTGCACGATAAGAACTTCATCGGAACCAACCCAAACTTACGCACACGCCAATTCAACATGGGAAACCCCCTCAAGAAATACACGCACATTTTGGACCTATACTGCGATTCCCCCGGAATTCAAGTGAGGGATAATGCTATTGAAGCGGCCCGATTGAACGTGAACCGTGCCCTCATTACCAGCTTAGGAAAAGAAAACTTCTTCATGCGATTGAGAATATACCCATTCCACATCATGCGTGAAAACAAACTCGCTCAGGGAGCCGGAGCCGATCGTGTTTCATCCGGAATGAAACACGCGTTTGGAAAACCCATCGGCAAAGCCGCACGATTGCGACAAGGAAAAGTCATCTTATCCGTTTTATGCGATCAAACACAACTCGCGGAAGCCCAACGCTGCCTCATGAGAGCCATGCCTAAGATGGGATTCCCCATGGGAGTAAAAGTGCACCAAGACTTAGAAAGCATTGGAAAACTCCCCAAGAAAATGCGCGAAGAAAAAGTCGAAGTCAAAGAAGAAGCAGCCGCTGCGGAAGGAACAACCGCACCCGCTGCCGAAGGAACAGCCGCGGCACCCGCCAAAGGAGCAGCTGCTGCTGCCAAACCCGGTGCCAAAGACGCCAAACCTGCCGCCGGAGCAAAGCCCGCTGCAGGAAAGGAGCCCGCAAAAGATGCCAAGAAAAAATAATTCTGGACTTTCATTTACGCTCAACCTATTACCATTCCCCACCGCTCCTCGCGTGAGAAAACATGGATACTCCCCCTTTGCAACTAAACGAATTGCTAGCTGAAGTACACAGACGAAAACCCGTACAAGTACTGATACAAATCCCCGAAGGACTGAAAACAAACGTCGTAGAAATAGAAGACGCATTCACGCGCGAAAAAATTCCAGTCATTACCATTCTCGACCCCTCATTTGGCGCATGTGACATTGCGGATGGAAAAGCCCAAGTATTAGGATGCGATTTAATCGTGCACTTTGGACATTCCAAAATGCTCCACACGCAAACGAACGTGATTTATTGGCCGGTCGAATTTCCATTGGAAAAAAACATGATACCGGGTTGTGTGAAAGCGCTCAACGAGGAAAAATTCTTCCAAAAAAACAAACGCATAGGAATTTATGTCACCATTCAATTTCACCGACACGTGAATGAAATCAAAAAAGAATTGGAAGCGAAAGGGTTTAACGTTTTCGTGGGAATGGGAGACTTGAAAGACGGACAAATACTCGGATGCGATGCTTCCGCACGCAGAGATATTGAAGACAAAGTGGACGCGAACGTGTATTTCGGCGACGGATATTTCCACGCGCTCGCGATTGCATTCGCCTCAAAAAAACCCACGTACCAATACAATCCATTTACTCACACGCTGGAAAACTTGGAAAAATACAAAGAAAAATATTTGCGACAACGATTCGGACTCATTGCCAAAGCAAAAGACGCCCAATCATTCGCCATTATTTTGTGCACGAAGAAAGGACAATTACGCAAAGCACTCGCCATGCGATTAAAAGAAGAACTCGAACAAGCCGGAAAAAAAGTTCACGTGGTGGCCATGGAACACATTACGCCGCAAGCACTCATGGGCGTTCATGTCGACGCGTACGTGAACACGGCGTGTTCACGCATTGCCACGGATGATTTTGAATCATACACTAAACCACTCCTAACACCTATTGAAGTGGAAATTCTTTTAGGAAAACGAACACTCGAAAACTACGTGTTCGACGAAATCAGACACATTGGAAACAAGGTCATGTAAATTAGACTATTCAAAAAAAAGCAACAACAAACTATTTTTCGGCTTTCGCACCCGCACTCAACGTGTTCCCGCTCGTGACCCACGTCCCCTCGTTCGCATTCCCGCTCAACACGTCGGGGAGTTTGGAAACATGCTTGTCCGACAAAAGAAGGGCATCCACTTTAGAGCGGACCAACACTAATGCAGTCAACGGGTCAACAATAAATTGTTGATTGGACTTGAACGCGGCCTCACTGGCCATTTTGGAAAATCTCCCATGATGCAACGTGTTGGAGGGAATATCCATGTCAGAAAACAACACTAATTTAGCGCCGGCATTTTCGGCGAGCATCGCCGCGCGTGCCTCCATCGATAAAGAGTCCTTTGAACCTAACATCACGGGAGTAGAATCACTCTGCAACATGGAAACCGTTTCATTAATCTCCTCACACACGGAAGGATGGGCTTGCGAGAGGGTGCGCAGCACGAGAGAAGCATTAAGACCAGATGAGGCGCGCATGGCTTGAGAAATTTCAGCAGGATGCAAACTCAACTGGTGCGCGGCACGCGACGCTACCCTCACGTCAGGAGATTCTCCCACCACTACCGCCACTTTCGTTCCATTTGAACGCAATGAGTCAATCACGGGAGCGAGGCGGGACAACCACGCGAGTTGAAATGAATTCCCGCGCAAAATAGTGGAACCGGGAATGGCAATGACTAATGAATTTGAAATCGTTTCACGGGAAGAAGGAGCTAACGTAGAAGGAAAACTATTCAACTCCGCATCATCGGAAGAAGATTTGGTAAAGAGCCCCGCGTCCTCGGGGGAATCGTTTTCAAGCACGCTTTCACGAGTGGAAGATTGAATTGGCGGACTGTCCGTTTGAGCAGGGCTCTCGACGGATTTT